>CAZREY010000219.1:0-4995 GCA_964599015.1 uncultured Thiobacillus sp. | reverse complement strand
CACACCCAGACCTGTTTCATAAACGCGTGGTCAATCATCGCGGACACGACAACTAGCTATTGCAGGCCGCGCAAAGCGGCGCATGCAACGGTACGTGTTGACAGATGTTAGGTAATTTAGTCATTGGACTTGTGAACTCGAGGGTCTTGCCAAAATCCGAAGACCGGAGCTCCGCGCGGCCGCGCCGATAGTTGGGTTAACAACCTGCCCTGATGTCTTGTTCCGTCAATTAGGTGCGTCCAGTGTTGAGGCCCTGTATCGTCGTGGTAAAGCGTGATGCGCCTCGGGTCACGCA
The DNA here is from genome assembly GCA_964599015.1 of uncultured Thiobacillus sp. GTDB lineage: Bacteria > Pseudomonadota > Gammaproteobacteria > Burkholderiales > Thiobacillaceae > PFJX01. The sequence continues at coordinate 4,700 of CAZREY010000219.1, read as the reverse complement.
TAACAACAAAATGTTCCGCCGATTGGGCCTGAAGTGCATTTAGGAAACCCATATTTGCTCGGCTCAACTTCCACGTCGGCTGACCGATCAACTGTTGACCGAACAGACCCCTGGTTGGCGAGAGGGGGAAGAAGATATCGGTGATTCCGTCGGACAGCTGGAATTGGAAAACTGGATAGTCGGATGTCCAGAACTCCTCCCCTGGCGCAGACTCAACGAGCATCCACTCTCGTGCCTTGAACCGCTCAAGAGTATCGGTCGCGAGTTTCTGCTCAAGTTGAAGCGTCGCAAACGGGCTATGTTCTAGATGGAAATTCTTATTCCTAGCCAATGCTTCAGCTAACTCTTCACGTCGTAGGGTCCCGAGGTCAATCCTTTCAAGTTCGCAATACTTCGCAAATGAGTTCCATCTTTCGTTGCTCAAAACTGCCTTTTTTAAATATTCCTGGAACAACCTCTGCTTAAACTCGAGGTTCATTTTTCTTACTCTGGGATTCCGGCTAAAGAGCAATGAGAGAAAGCGAAGCAGGATTTCCATATCCTCAACGCTCGGTAGCGAGCCTGTTGAATCAATACCCTCAATCACGACGCGGGCTGGTGTTTCATGATTGTCAGTCCATTGTGTTTCCAGCCAGGTAGGTTTCGCCCCTTCGATTTCCAGCCGATTGAAGTCATTCTTCGCCCCAACGCCACGCGCGCTCATTCGGGTGACTTCTTTTTTCGCAAAACCATATACAAGTATCTCGTCGTTATTTTTCCTTGGTCCAGAATGAGCAAACCGACGAAGGTACCAACGGGGGGTGAAGTGATGGTTTCGCGAATCCTTCATTATTCGAACAGGGCGTTGCTTAACGTGATGTAAGCGACAAATGTCGGTGTAAAAGGGTTATCCGACATGTCCGACAATCTGGCGTCATTTACCAACCTCCTGTTTTATTAGGGCCGAATGGGCTTGCTTATGGTTGTGAAACAATACATCCACTTCCACGCCACAGGCCATTCCCTGGAAACACACGAGGCACGGTAAACCAGCCACGTACTGCATGAGCAAAGACAACCCTTCCAGCGGCTTCGACCCCGCCGCCTTCCTCAAGACCCTGCCCAACCTCCCCGGCGTGTACCGCATGCTGGGCGAAGACGGCACGGTGCTCTACGTGGGCAAGGCCCGGGACCTGAGGAAGCGGGTCTCCAGCTACTTCCAGAAGACGGACCTGTCGCCCCGCATCCATCACATGGTGGCCCGCATCCGGGACATCCAAATCACTGTCACCCGCACCGAGGCCGAGGCCCTGCTGCTGGAGAACAACCTCATCAAGGGCCTGGCGCCCAAGTACAACATCCTCTTCCGGGACGACAAGTCCTATCCCTACCTGCTGCTGTCGGGCCATGCCTACCCGCGCCTGGGCTTCTTCCGCGGCACGCCGGACAAGAAGCACCGGGTGTTCGGCCCCTTCCCCAACTCCCTGGCGGTTAGGGAGAGCATCCAGATTTTGCAGAAGGTGTTCCGCCTGCGCACCTGCGAGGACACGGTGTTCGCAAACCGCTCCCGGCCCTGCCTGCTGCACCAGATCAAGCGCTGCAGCGCCCCCTGCGTGGGCCTGGTGAGCCAGGAGGACTACGCCCGGGACGTGGAGGACGCCCTGCTGTTCCTGCAGGGCAAGGACAGCGAGGTCATCGAATCCCTCAACGCCCGCATGAACGCCGCCGCCGAGGCCTGGCGGTTCGAGGAGGCGGCCTTCTGGCGGGACCAGATCAACGCCCTGGCCAAGGTGCGGGCCCAGCAGTTCGTGGAAAGCCGCTCCAGCCAGGACACGGACATCATCGCCGCCGTGCTGGCCGGCGGGGTGGCCTGCGTGTACCTGGTGATGGTGCGGGGCGGGCGCAACCTGGGGGGCCGGGCCTTCTTCCCCAGCCACGCGGACGGCGCGGATGCCGCCAGCCTGCTGGAGGCCTTCGTCGGCCAGCACTACGAAGGCCGGCCCATCCCCGCCACACTGATCCTCAGCGACGAGGTGGAGGGCCTGGCGGACTGGCTGGCGGAACAGGCGGAACGCAAGGTGCAGGTCATCACCCGGCCCCAGGGTGAGCGCCGCATCTGGCTGGAGATGGCGGAGAAGAATGCCCAGCTGGCCCTGGCCACCCGGGAAGGCCAGCGGGAGAACCAGAACGCCCGTCTGGCTGCCCTGAACGAGGCCCTGGGGGAGGAAGGCATCAACCGCATCGAGTGCTTCGACGTGAGCCACACCCTGGGGGAGGCCACGGTGGTGTCCTGCGTGGTGTTCGACAACGGCGCCATGCAGTCCTCGGAATACCGCCGCTTCAACATCACCGGCATCACGCCGGGGGATGACTACGCCGCCATGAAGGATGCCCTGTCCCGCCGCTACGGCAAGCTGGCGGCGGGGGAAGGCAAATTGCCGGACCTGCTGCTCATCGACGGCGGCAAGGGCCAGCTGCACATGGCCGTGGACGTGCTCTCGGAACTGGGCCTGGGGGACCTGCCCATGGTGGGCGTGGCCAAGGGGGTGGAGCGCAAGCCGGGCAAGGAGCAGCTCTTCCTGCCCGGCGAGGTGGAGCCCGTTGTCCTGGGCGCGGACAGCCCGGCCCTGCACCTGATCCAGCAGGTGCGGGACGAGGCCCACCGCTTCGCCATCACCGGCCACCGGGCCCGGCGGGGCAAGGCCCGCACCCAGTCCAGCCTGGAGGACATTGCCGGCATCGGCGCCAAGCGGCGGCAGAAGCTCCTCCAGGCCTTCGGCGGCCTGCGGGGCGTGGTGGACGCCGGCGTGGAGGAACTGGCCCGGGTGGAAGGCATCAGCCGGGATCTGGCGGAACGCATCTACCGGGAACTGCATTGAGGGCGACCCGCGCTAGAATGCCTCTCGAACAACCCAGAATCTTCCACTCACCCCCGTGCCCTTCAACCTGCCCAACGCCCTGACCTGGCTGCGCATCGGCCTGATCCCGCTGTTCGTGGCGGTGTTCTACCTGCCGGACGGCTGGGTGCCGAGCCATGCCATCAACCTGACCGCCACGGTGCTCTTCGTGCTGGCCTCGGTCACGGACTGGCTGGACGGCTGGCTGGCCCGGCGCCTCAACCAGATGTCCGCCTTCGGCGCCTTCCTTGACCCGGTGGCGGACAAGCTCATGGTGGCGGCGGCCCTCATCGTGCTGGTGGACCTGCAGCGGGCGGGCATCGCCGCCTCCCTCATCATCATCGGTCGGGAGATCGCCATCAGCGCCCTGCGGGAATGGATGGCCAAGGAGGGCCGGTCCCGGAGCGTGGCCGTGTCCTACATCGGCAAGCTCAAGACCACGGCCCAGATGATCGCCATCACCCTGCTGCTCTACCACGATCCCCTGGCCGGCCTGCCCATCCAGTGGATGGGGCGCTGGCTGCTGGATATCGCCGCCTTCCTCACCCTGTGGTCCATGGCCCACTACCTGCTCATGGCCTGGAAATCGCTGAAAAACCAGCCGGCGGGCAGTTGACATGCCTGGGGTGGCTGGTCATAATCCGCCCCCACTTCGACGCGGGAATAGCTCAGTTGGTAGAGCGCAACCTTGCCAAGGTTGAGGTCGCGAGTTCGAGCCTCGTTTCCCGCTCCAGATACTTGGGGAAAGCCAAAAGCTTTCCCCAAATGCTTTCAAGACACCGGTTTCAACGCACGGCGCGTTAGCAAAGCGGTTATGCAGCGGATTGCAAATCCGTTTAGATCGGTTCGACTCCGGTACGCGCCTCCAACACTTTCACCAAGCCCGCTCCCAGCGGGCTTTTTTCTTTTCCTGCACTTGAAAACCCGTATGCCCATCCCTACCATTAGCACTCGCCTGGGATGAGTGCTAACACTCCATTCCAATCGACCCCCCTGTTTCCACACGGATTTCTTATGGAGGAAAACAATGAAAATCCGTCCGTTGCATGACCGCGTCATCGTCAAGCGCATGGAAGAAGAGCGCAAGACCGCTTCCGGCATCGTCATCCCCGACACCGCCGCCGAAAAACCCGACCAGGGTGAAATCGTGGCCGTGGGCCCCGGCAAGCGCGACGACAGCGGCAAGCTGATCGCCATGGATGTGAAAGTGGGCGACCGCGTCCTGTTCGGCAAGTACGCCGGCCAGACCGTGAAGGTGTCCGGCGAGGAACTTCTCGTCATGCGTGAAGAAGACATCATGGGCGTGGTTGAGAAGTAAGCCTTCCCCCCAGAACAAGACTTAAGGAGCAAGCAACAATGGCAGCTAAAGACGTACGTTTCGGCGACGCCGCCCGTCACCGCATGGTGGCCGGCGTCAACATCCTGGCCAACGCCGTTAAAGTGACCCTGGGCCCCAAGGGCCGCAACGTGGTGTTGGACCGCTCGTTCGGCGCTCCCACCGTGACCAAGGACGGTGTGTCCGTGGCCAAGGAGATCGAACTGAAGGACAAGTTCGAGAACATGGGTGCCCAGATGGTGAAGGAAGTCGCCTCCAAGACCTCCGACGTGGCCGGTGACGGCACCACCACCGCCACCGTGCTGGCCCAGTCCATCCTGGGCGAAGGCATGAAGTTCGTGGCCGCCGGCATGAACCCCATGGACCTGAAGCGCGGTATCGACAAGGCCGTCATCGCCCTGACCGAGGAACTGAAGGCCATCTCCAAGCCCTGCACCACCAGCAAGGAAATCGCCCAGGTCGGCTCCATTTCCGCCAACTCCGACACC
>CAZREY010000218.1:0-5001 GCA_964599015.1 uncultured Thiobacillus sp. | reverse complement strand
GTAGGGCTTCTCCAGGCCGTAGCGGCGCATCACCGTCTGGATGGGCTCCGCCAGCACCTCCCAGTTGGCGTCCAGGTCCTCCGCCAGGCGCGCGGGGTTGGCCTCCAGCTTGTTCAGGCCCCGCAGGCAGCTTTCATAGCCGATCAGGGCAAAGCCGAAGGCCGTGCCCATGTTGCGCAGCACGGTGGAGTCGGTGAGGTCCCGCTGCCAGCGGGAGATGGGCAGCTTTTCCGACAGGTGGCGCAGCAGGGCGTTGGCCAGGCCCAGGTTGCCTTCCGAGTTCTCGAAATCGATGGGGTTCACCTTGTGGGGCATGGTGGAGGAGCCCACCTCCCCTTCCTTCAGCTTCTGCTTGAAGTAGCCCAGGGAAATGTAGCCCCACACGTCCCGGTCCAGGTCGATGAGCAGGGTGTTGAGGCGGGCGCAGGCGTCGTAGAGCTCGGCCATGTAGTCATGGGGCTCGATCTGGATGGTGTAGGGATTGAAAGTGAGCCCCAGGCCCTCCACGAAGCGGCGGGCGAAGCCTTCCCAGTCGAAATCCGGGTAGGCGGACAGGTGGGCGTTGTAGTTGCCCACCGCGCCGTTGATCTTGCCCAGGCATTCCACGGTGGCCAGCCTGTCCATGCCGTTGCGCAGGCGGTAGAGCACGTTGGCCATTTCCTTGCCCAGGGTGGAGGGGCTGGCGGGCTGGCCGTGGGTGCGGCACAGCATGGGCAGATCGGCCAGATCCACGGCCAGTTCGGCCAGCTTGTTCTCGATGTGGATCAGCGCGGGCAGCAGCACGTCCCGGCGGGCGTCCCTCAGCATGAGGGCGTGGGACAGATTGTTGATGTCCTCGGAGGTGCAGGCGAAGTGGATGAACTCCGCCACCTTCATCACCTCGGCGTTGGCGGCGAGGCGGTCCTTGAGGAAGTACTCCACCGCCTTCACGTCGTGGTTGGTGACCTTCTCATGGGCCTTCACCGCCTCGGCGTCCGCCAGGCCGAAGCCATCGGCCACGGCGTCCAGTTCGGCGACGGTGGCGGCGGAGAAGGCGGGCACCTCGGCGATGGCGGGCTCCGCGGCCAGGGCCTTGAGCCATTCGATCTCCACCTTCACCCGGTATTTGATCAGGCCGAACTCGCTGAAATAGGGGGCCAGCCTGGCGCCGCTGCGGCGGTAGCGGCCATCCAGGGGAGAAAGGGCGGTGAGGGTATTCAGATCCATGTCGAACTCACAGTTTTTGACGTATGGCCAGGGTGGCCTGGTTGCGCAGGGCCTTCAGCATGCCCAGGATCTGGCCGGGCAGTTCCATGGGCGCGTCCTGCCGGTCCGCGTAGAGCATGGCCAGTGGTTTGCCGTTGACGGAGATGGGCAGCAGCAGGAAGGCATGGGCGTTGGCGCTTTGCGCGTACCAGGATGGGATGCGGTTGCGGATATTGTCCGCGGTGGCGTCGGAAATGAGGATGTCCTGGCCCTTGGACAGGGCGGCATGGAACACGTCCGGGGTGAAGGACAAGGGGATGCGGAAGGCGGCCCGCAGCCGCTCCGCCTGGGGACCGAAGCCCACCCGGCCCAACAGGGTCTGGCTGGGCCGGTCCAGGGTGCTGACCAGCACCCGGTCGAAACTGCCGCTGCGATAGAACAGCTCCGCCACCATCTTGAGCACGTCGGACAACTGGTATTCCCCCAAAATCAGGCTGGTCAGGTCCTGCATGCCCTGGGCCAGGATGCTGGTGGGATCCGACTCGCCGCCGGACTGCCCCGCGACCACCTCCAGCAGGGCCTCTTCGTTGTCCACCGCCGCTTCCTGCCGCCGATCCGGTGCGCCAGGCTGCCGCCCCGGGTTCAACAGACGCTGCATCAGGGGACTGCGCTTGATGTCGGCGCGGATGATATGGGCCTCTTTCTGCACCGCCTCCGCCGCCTTGTGGGCCGTCTCCGCCAGGGATTCCGGGCTGACCTTGGCCACGTCCTTGAAGCGTTCGCACAGGGCGATGATGGCCTGCCTTTGCTGATCGGGCGGCAGGTTCCTGGCGTAGGTCTGGTGCAGTTCCTGGGCCAGGTTGGCCACCACCTGGAGACGGCCGTGGCTGGAAGAGGCCGGCCGCAGCCGTCCCCCGCCGATGGGCGTGATGGCGTGAAGGATGCCCGGGGAGAAATGCCACTGTCTGGCGATGGTCAGGCCCAGCTGGTCGTAGTCCGCGCCCAGCACCTGCCGCGCCGCCACGGACTCGCTGACCTTCTCCTCTTCCATGACTTCGGCCACCCGCACGGTTTCCTCGTAGAAATGGAAACGGGCCATCAGGCGGCCCAGATTGCGGAACAGGGCGCTGATGAAGGCTTCCTCGCTGTCCCTCACCCCCGCGCTGGCGGCCAGCATGCGCCCCAGGGTGCCGCAGAAGAAGCTGTCCACCGCCTCCGCCATCAATTCGTCCGCCTGGGCGTGGTTCTCCAGGTGCTCGAACAGCAGCAGGGACACGGCGGCATCCCGCACCGCGTCCAGGCCCAGGATCACCACGGCCCGGGAGATGGTGCTGATGGGCTGGCCGCTGAAGGAACCGTAGTGGGCGGCGTTCACCAGGCGCAACAGCTTGTTGGTCAGGGACACGTCCCTGAGGATGATCTCCGTGAGGGCGTTGGAGTGGCCGGTTTCGTTGCTGACAGCCTTGTTGAGCTCGCTGATGGTGTGGGACAGGGCGGGGAAGTCGCCGCCCTCGTTCATGCGCGCCAGCAGCGTATCCAGTGCGGTCTCCGTGCTCATGTCGCCTGCATCCGCTTCCTGTTCATGCCGGGCGCCGGTCCTGGAGGGCCTGGGCGATGGTCATGCCGTCCACGTGCTCCAGCTCGCCCCCCGCGGGCAGGCCCCGGGCGATGCGCGTGACCCGGAGCCCCTTGGCCTTCAGCAGTTCGCCGGCATAGTGGGCCGTGGCCTCTCCCTCGGCGGTGAAATTGGTGGCCAGGATGACTTCTTCCGTCTCCCCGTCCTGGGCCCGGGCGATGAGCTGCTCCAGGCCGATCTCCCGGGGGCCCACCCCGTCCAGGGGCGACAGGCGCCCCATGAGCACGAAGTACAGGCCCCGGTAGGCCTGGGTCTCCTCCAGGCGGTTGAGGTCGGCGGGCATCTCCACCACGCACAGCTGACGCGGGTCCCGCTTGGGGTTCTGGCACAGCTCGCACACCGGCGTTTCCGAGAAGTTGTTGCAGCGCTGGCAGTGGTGCAGGCGCTCCAGGGCACTGGTTAGTGAAGCCGCCAGGCGGGCGGCGCCGCCGCGGTTGCGCTGGAGAAGGTGATAGGCCATGCGCGCCGCCGACTTGGGGCCCACGCCCGGCAGCACACGCAGGGCGTCGATGAGGGCGTCGAGGGAGGAAGGGAGCATGGGAAGTGGGAAGTGGGTACTGGGAAGTGGGAGGAGGTTTTCCAACTCCCTGCTCCCGACTACCCACTGCCCGTTCAATCAGAACGGCAGCTTGAAACCCGGGGGCAGGGGCAGGCCCGCGGTCACGCCGGCCATCTTCTCCTGCACCATGTCCTCCACCTTGCGCACCGCGTCGTTCATGGCGGCGGCCACCAGGTCTTCCAGCATGTCCTTGTCATCGGCCAGGAGGCTGGGGTCGATGGTGACCCGCTTCACGTCATGCTTGCCGGTCATGACCACCTTCACCAGGCCGGCGCCGGCGGCGCCTTCCACTTCCATCTCCGCGATCTTGGCCTGCATCTTCTGCATGTTTTCCTGCATCTGCTGGGCCTGCTTCATCAGGTTGCCCAGGCCACCCATACCGCCTTTGATCATGTCGCTTTCCTGTTGTCCTAGTTGCCCGTGCCCGTGAGAGGACGGATGTTGTTGATGCTGGCCTCGCACTCCCGCACGAGGGTCCGCACGAAGGGATCGGCACGGATAGCCGCCTCCGCCTCGCTCTGGCGATCGGCCGCCTCCCGGGCGCGGATCGCGGCGGGGGAGGCCTCGCCGGCCTGCTCCACCACCTCGATGTCCACGCGCATGCCCGCCCCCAATCGTTCCGCCAGGGCGGCCTTGAGCTTGTCGCCGAACCCCGCCAGCAGGGTCCGCTGGCCAGCCGGCAGGCGCAGGCGCAGGCCGCCCGGGTCATGGCCGGCCAGCTCGCAGTGCATGGCCAGCTGGCGCACCAGCCCCGGCAGGCCCTCCGCCAGCCGGCGCCAGTCGCCGTCGAAACCCGAAAAACCTTGCCGGCCTGGAAAGTCCTCAACCCCTGAAGGGGTTGGCCTGCCAACAGGGCCGTCAAACCTTTCCAGGTTTTCATTGGCTGCCACGGCGGTAGCCTGGACGGTCTGCACCGTGGCGGCGACCGTGGGCTGGCCCGCCGCGGGGGCATCGGCGGCCGACCGGCCGGCCGTGTCACCACGCCCCCCCACCGGCGGGGCCGGCGGCTCGCCGGGCATGAAGGCCAGCATGCGCAGCAGGGTCATGGAAAAGCCGGCGAATTCGTCCGGCGCCCACTCCAGATCCCGCCGGCCCAGGGTGGCGATCTGGTACTGGACCTGCACGGTCTCCGCATCCAGGCGCCGGGCCAGGCCGAACAGCCGATCCCGCTCGGGGGCCTCCTCGTCCACTGCCTCGGGCACGCTCTGGGCCAGGGCGATCTGGTGCAGCAGGCCCGCCAGGTCCTGGAGGGCGGCATCAAAGGAAAAACCCCGGGTGGCCAGTTCGTCGGCTTCCTTCATCAGACGGGGGCCGTCCCCGTCCGCCAGGGCGGTGAGGATGGGCAGCAGATAGGCCTGGTCGATGACCCCCAGCATGCCCCGCACTTCCTCTTCCTTCAGGGCCCCCTGGCCGTAGGCGATGGCCTGGTCCGTGAGAGACAGGGCATCCCGCATGCTGCCGGCGGCGGCCCGGGCCAGCAGGTGCAGGGCGCCGGTCTCGAAGGGGACGCCCTCCGCCTCCAGCACCTGCTTGAGGTGGCCGGACACGTGGCCGGGGGGCATCTGCTTGAGGTTGAACTGGAGGCAGCGGGACAGCACGGTCACCGGCACCTTCTGGGGGT
>CAZREY010000217.1:3592-5036 GCA_964599015.1 uncultured Thiobacillus sp. | reverse complement strand
CCCGCCTCGTGGCAGCGGTTCACCGCCTCGTGCACGTCGGGCCGGGGCGGGTCCTCCAGGCCGATGAGGCCGCAGAGCCGCAGGCCCTGTTCGTCGGAGGCTTCAACGTCCCTGCCCGCCGCCATCGGTTTCCAGGCCAGGGCCAGCACCCGCAGGCCCCGGTCCGCCATGTCGTCCCGGGCGCGGCGGAAGCGCGCCCGGGCCTCCTCATCCAGGGGCTTCACCGCGTCGCCGTCGATCCGGCTGGCGCACAGGGGCAGCACCGTCTCCGGCGCCCCCTTGCACCACAGGTTGCCCCGTCCGTCCGACTCCCGGGTCAGCACCGACATGCGCTTGCGTTCCGCGTCGAAGGGAATCTCTCCGGCCCGCTGGCCGAAGCCGGGCACGTCGCCGGCGAAGCGCCACAGGGCGATCTCCATGGGGTCGCCGCTGGGCTCGCCTTCGGGGAACTTCAGGGTGTGGCAGTAGCGGGCCACGGCCCGCAGGTGCATGTCCGCGCCCCGGGGCCAGCGGGCCGTGGCGGGGCGGTGGCGGCCGGCGAAGTACAGCTCCCGCACCGTCATGCGGTTCTGGGTGAGGGTGCCCGTCTTGTCCGTGAGGATCACCGTGGCGCTGCCCAGGGTCTCCACCGCCGGCAGGTGGCGCACCAGGGCGTTGCGCCGGGCCATGCGCTGGGTGGCCATGGCCAGGGCCAGGGTCACGGTGGGCAGCAGGCCCTCGGGCACGTTGGCGACGATGATGCCGATGCCGAACATGAAATTGGCCCAGAAGGGCAGGCCCATGGCCTGGCCGATGCAGAAGAACACCACGCCCAGGCCCAGGGCCAGCAGGGCCACTAGGCGGGAGACGCGGCGGATCTCCTTTTGCAGGGGGGATTCCGCCTCCCCCGCCGTCTGGGTCAGGTGGGCGATGCGGCCGAACTCGGTGTGCATGCCGGTTGCGTACACCACGGCCCTGCCTTCCCCCGCCACCAGGAGGGTGCCGGCCAGCAACAGGTTGCGGGCGGCCAGGGGATCGGTGGTGTCGTCCGCCTCGGCAACCCGGGCCTTGGGACGGGACTCCCCGTGAGGGTGGCCAGGTCCACGCGCACGCTCCAGGCCTCCACGATGCGGCAGTCCGCCGGCACCTTGGCCCCTTCCGCCAGCAGCACCAGGTCACCGGGCACCAGTTCGTCGGCGTCTACTTCCACGGTGCGTCCTCCGCGCAGGACCTCCACCCGCTGGGGCAGGAGCCGGCGCAGGGCCGCCAGTGCCTGCTCGGCGCGATAGGCCTGCCAGAAGGAAAAACAGCCGTTGACCAGGATGACGCCCACGATGGCCCAGCCCAGTTGGCCCATGCCCTCGCCGGGCTGGGCATGTTCCGCGATGTAGGCCTGGCCGGCCGCGTTCCACAGGACAATGGCGAAGTTGTGGCTGACGCGCCCCAGGAAGGTGAGCCACTTGGG
>CAZREY010000217.1:0-3582 GCA_964599015.1 uncultured Thiobacillus sp. | reverse complement strand
GCGCGGTGCCGCCTCCACCCGGTTGGGTCCGAACTCCAACCGGCGGCGCATGGCTTCGTGGGCGTCCAGCCCCGCTGGTCCGCTCTCCAGGGCGGCCAGGGCCCCCTCGGGCGTGAGGCGGGCGATGTGCATGCCGGTATTGTCCATGTGCCGAAACCCCCCTTTGTCCCCGCCGTGCCGCTTCCCCGGCACCTTCAGCGTAGACCCTGGGGGAACCGCCGCGGGTATCATCCGGCCATACCCATCCGGGGCGACCACCGATACCCCCGCACCGAAGGAGTTGGCTTATCACTACCCCGCACCACCCCGCACCCCGCATCGTTTCCCTGCTGTTCTGCCTGCTGGCCGCCCTGCCCCATGCCGCACCGGCGGCCGAGGCCCCGGCGGCTGCCGCGGCCCCGTCATCCGATTTCCAGACCTGGCTGGAAGGCGTGCGCCAGGAGGCCCGGACCCGGGGCGTGGACCAGGCCATCCTGGACGCGGCCCTGGGCAGGGTGGAGCCCATCCCCCGGGTGCTGGAGCTGGACCAGCGCCAGCCGGAATTCACCGACACCTTCCTCAACTACCTGGATCGCCGCGTCACCGAGGCGCGGGTGGAGGAAGGCCGCAAGCTGATGCGCAAGCACGGCCGGCTGCTGAAGCGCGTTGCCCACCAGTACGGCATTCCCGCCCACGTGCTGGTGGCCTTCTGGGGCCTGGAGACCCATTACGGCAAGTTCCTGGGGAGCTACCCGGTGCCGGCGGCCCTGGCCACCCTGGCCCACGACAACCGCCGGGCGGCGTTCTTCCGCGGCCAGCTGCTGGACGCCCTGGACATCCTCCAGGCCGGCAACGTGGCGCCGGAGGCCATGGTGGGCTCCTGGGCCGGGGCCATGGGCCACGTGCAGTTCATGCCCTCCACCTACCGGGCCTATGCCATGGACGGGGATGGCGACGGCCGCAAGGACATCTGGCACTCCCTGCCCGACGCCTTCGCCTCCGCCGCCAACTACCTGAACGAGCTGGGCTGGCGCGGCGGCGAGACCTGGGGCCGGGAGGTGCGCCTGCCCAAGGGCTTCGACTGGGCCCTGGCCGGCCCGGAGGTGAAGAAGACCGTGGCCGCCTGGCGGAAGCTGGGCGTCACCCAGGCGGACGGGCGGCCCCTGCCCAGGCTGGCCAACATGACGGGCGCCATCCTGCTGCCCCAGGGCCACGCGGGACCGGCCTTCCTGGTGTACCGCAACTTCGACGCCATCCTCACCTGGAACCGGGCCATCCCCTACGCCCTGGCCGTGGGCCACCTGTCGGACCGCCTGCTGGGCCTGCCGGCACTGCGCAACGGGCGGGACGCGGACAACCGCCCCATTCCCCGGCAGGAGGCCCAGGCCCTGCAGGAGCAGCTGATCCGCCTGGGCCTGGACCCGGGCAAGGCGGACGGGGTGCTGGGCACCAGGACCAAGGCCGCCATCCGGGGCTACCAGCGCCAGGCCGGCCTGCCCGTGGACGGCCATCCCTCATTGACGCTGCTGGAGCACCTGCGCCAGACCGTGGCCGCGCTGGACGCGCCGCCAACCACCCCGGCGAGCCCGGACGGCAAGACCGACTGAGCCTACTGGCAGACCTGCTGCAGGTTGAAGGACAGCAGGTCCGTCCTGTTGATGCCGTCCATGCCCATGTCCACCAGGTTGTGCAACAGCTTGATGGTGGGTGGGGTGACCCCGATCACCTCGGTGGGACACTTGAAGGACACCACCACCAGGGGTTTTTCCCCCGTGGGATAGACCTTCTTGATGCTGGGCAGGATGCTCTGCCCGCTGTCCGGCAGCAGGGGGATGCTGAAGCCCATGGAACCCAGCAGGCTGCCCATGCCCGGCCGGGACGGTCCCGTGGCGGGAAGCGCCGGCGCGCTCACGACGGCCACGGCCTGCACCGGCGCGGGCGGCGGGGGCAGATAGGGATTGTCCCGGGGTTTGTCGAAGGCCTGGCCCTGGACAGGCACGTAGGCCACGGGGGCCGGCGGCCTGGCCGGGGCCGGCGGCGCCCCCAGGCCGGGGCTCAGGGCCAGGGCCAGGCCCTGGGGGGCGATGCTGGCGGGGATGACCACGCCGGCCCGCGCCGCGGCGATTTGCCGTGCGGCCGGCGGGGGCGTTTTCACAACCTTGCCCGCGCGGGGCTTCATCGCCCGCTCCTTGGGTTTGGCGGGCATGGCGGCTGCCTGGGTCCCCTGGCAGCACAGGGACGCGGCCAGCAGGCCGCCGAGCAGGAAAGAGGCTATTTTCATGTTCTGGGCTGTCTTGTCCGGACGGGAAGGAGTCCGTGGCCCACGATAACCAATACCCGGGCATTGCCCCAGCCGATTCCCCCAACCCCATGCAATCGGTCCCCCCGGAGTGGCTGGCCTGCCTCTTTCACGCCTTACCGCGCCAAGCCTCCCTACGGAGGTGCACGCCGCACCAGGAGCGGGCGGATTTGCACGGCGCCGCCGCCGCGCCACCCCGGGAACCCCGTTAAAACAAGGCGTTATCCATGGCCTTAAAGCCTGGCACGCCTCCTGCTTAGTAAGCCTCGAAGCGATCATTGATCGGGTTCACAGCCATGCGGCACCAAGGTCGGTGCTTTCGGACAACGGCGTCCCTCCCTGCGCAAGCGCGCATCGGTCGGACGCCTTTTTTTTGGAGCTTGCAATGAAAGACAACCCTTCGCCCCTGATCCTGCCCGAGGGCTCTATCGATACCGGGATGAACGCCGGCAAGCGGGATTTCCTGAAGAAGAGCGCCGGCCTCTCCGCCGCCGCCGCCCTCATGGCCCTGGTGCCCCCCGGCGTGCGCAACGCCGCCTGGGCCGCCGGCTCCGACGCGCCCGAGAAGACGGACGTGAAGATCGGCTTCATCCCCCTCACCGACTGCGCCAGCGTGGCCATCGCCGCCGAGAAGGGCTTCGACAAGAAGTACGGCATCAAGATCACCCCCTCCAAGGAGGCCTCCTGGGCCGGGGTGCGGGACAAGCTGGTGAACGGCGAGCTGGATGCCTCCCACGTGCTCTATGGCCTGATCTACGGCCTGCAACTGGGGGTTTCCGGGCCCCAGAAGGACATGGCCGTGCTGATGAGCATCAACAACAACGGCCAGGCCATCACCCTGAACAACCAGATCAAGGCCAAGGGCGTCACCGATGGCGCCGGCCTGGCCAAGCTGGTGAAGGCGGAACCCAAGGAATGGACCTTCGCCCAGACCTTCCCCACGGGCACCCACGCCATGTGGCTGTATTACTGGATGGCCACCTACGGCATCGACCCCTTCAGGGACGTGAAGGTGATCACCGTGCCGCCGCCCCAGATGGTGGCCAACATGCGGGTGGACAAGATGGACGGCTATTGCGTGGGCGAGCCCTGGAACGCCCGGGCCATCCACGACAGGATCGGCTTCACCGCCGTCACCAGCCAGGAGATCTGGCAGGACCACCCGGAAAAGGTGCTGGGCACCACCCTGGAGTTCGTGCAGAAGTATCCCAACACCGCCCGGGCCATGGTGGCCGCCCTCCTGGACGCCTCAAAGTACATCGACACCATGGCCAACCGTTCCGAGGTGGCGAAGATCATCTCCG
>CAZREY010000216.1:0-5042 GCA_964599015.1 uncultured Thiobacillus sp. | reverse complement strand
GCCACGTTCTCCACGGAGAAGTCGTTCACCAGAAAGGACCAGGCCAGGCAGGCGAAGGCGATGGCGACGAAGACGAACTGCCCCTGGGCCGCCGGGCGGGCCACGGCCATGAGGGTGAGGTTGCCACGCTGGGCGCCCGCCAGGGGCAGGATGGCCTGGGTCAGCGCCAGCAACAGGGCGACAATAAGGGCGAAATGGCCGAGTTCGGGAATCATGCAGGTCTCCTGTGTGGTCAGGGCGCGGCCGTCAGGCGCGCGGCCCCGCCGTCTTTACTGTTGCAGGGTTTGTTGGGCCTTCGCCGCCTGTTCCAGGGCGTGGGCTGCTTCGGGCGGCATGTAGTTCTCGTCATGCTTCGCCAGCACCTGGGTGGCGGTGAACAGGCCGTCCGCGCCCAGCTTGCCCTCCGCTACCACGCCCTTGCCCTCCTTGAACAGGTCGGGAAGGATGCCCTTGTAGGTGACGGGGATGGACTTGGCGGTGTCCGTGACCACGAAGTTCACGGTCAGGCCGTCGACCTGGCGCTTCAGGCTCCCGTCCTCCACCAGGCCGCCGATGCGGAAGGCCCGATCGGTAGGCGCCTTGCCCTGGGCCACCTCCGTGGGCGAGAAGAAGAACACCAGATTGCTCTGGAAGGCATTGAGCACCAGGGCGGCGGCGATGCCGATGCCCGCCAGCGCCAGGAGAATGACCACCAACTTCTTGTGACGCGATTTCATTGCTCTTCCCATTGCTGCATGCGCTTCAGGCGGCGGCGAGTGTCACCGGCAGCGCGTTTCAATAACATGACCTCGATCAAGATACAGGCCACCGTCACCCCGTAGGAGCCCCAGACGTAGAAACCGTAACCCCCCATGTCCCAGAACTCGGACCAGCTTGCCCATTCCATGTCAGTACCTCCGCCGGGCCGTCCCAAGGAGGGACTGCCCCCCCTTGGGGGGATGCGAACGAAGTGAGCCAGGGGGCCGTTTCATATCAGGACTCCTTTTCCAGGATCGCCTTCACCCACTCGGCGTGCCGCTCCCGTTCCAGGATGATGCGGCGCACCCGCACCAGGGCCACGGCGATGGTATAGAACCAGGCGGCGAAGGCCATAACCAGCATGCCCTGGAGCATGATGGCCGCCATGGTGGGGGCCTTGGTCAGGCTCACGGAAGCACCCTGGTGCAGGGTGTTCCACCACTTCACCGAGAAATAGATGATGGGCACGTTGATGGCGCCGATGAGGGTCAGCAGGGAACCGGCCCGGTCGCCCCGCTTGATGTCGTCGATGGCGGCCCACAGGGCGATGATGCCCACGTACAGGAACAGCAGGATTAGTTCCGAGGTCAGGCGGGCATCCCACACCCACCAGGCACCCCACATGGGCTTGCCCCACCAGGCGCCGGTCCACAGGGCCACGAAGGTGAACATGGCGCCGGTGGGCGCCAGGGCCCGGGCCATCATGAAGGACAGGCGCGTGTTGAAGGCCAGGCCGATGGCCCCCCAGAAGGCCATGACCAGGTAGATGAACATGGACATCCAGGCCGCCGGCACGTGGATGAAGATGATGCGGTAGGCCTCGCTCTGCTGGAAGTCCGTGGGAGCCAGGAAAAAAGATATATACAGGCCCCACAGGGTCAGGATGCCCGCGCCCCAGGCGAACCAGGGGATGAGCCTGCCGGCGAGGTGGTAGAAAGTGGCGGGAGAGGCGTAGGTATATAGGTTCATTCCATTGACACACGTAAGGCCGCGGCCGCGATCCAGGGCGCAATCATAAGGGAGAGCACCAGGAACGCGCCCAACAATGACAAGTGAGCCTCGGCTCCGGTTCCCGCCATCACGCCATCCACGGCGCCGGCACCGAAAATCAGGGCGGGGACATAGAGGGGAAGGATCAGCAGGGTCAACAGCACCCCGCCTCCCCGCAGGCCCAGGGTGAGGGCGGCGCCCACCCCGCCCAGCAGGGAAAGGATGGGCGTGCCCAGCAACAGGGAAATCTCCAGCACCAGGATCGCGTCCCAGGGCAGGTTGAATTGCAGCCCCAGCACGGGCGCGATCATGAGCAGGGGAATGCCGTAGATCAGCCAGTGGGCCAGGGACTTGCCCAGTACCAGCAGCACCGTGGGCTCGGGCGAGAGGATCATGTGCTCCAGGCTGCCGTCCCGGTGATCGTCGGCGAACAGGCGGGACAGGGACAAGAGGGACGCCAGGGTGGCCGCCACCCAAAGCACGCCGGGGCCGATGCGGGCCAGCATCTCCGGCTCGGGGCCCACGCCCAGGGGAAACAGGCTGGCCACCATGACGAAGAAGAACTGGGCGATGAGCCAGTCCCCCCGGCGGCGGGCCGCTAGGGTCAGGTCACGGCGCAGAACGGCCAGCAGGAAACGGCGCATCAGGCCAGTTCCGGGATGGCCACGTTGCCCACCAGCAGGCGCTGCACGGGCATGCCTTCGAGATTCAGGGCCTGGTGGGTGGTGGCCACTACCATGCCGCCCGCCGCCAGGTGGTCCCTGATCAGGCCTTCCATCAGCGCAACGGCGTGCACGTCCAGGCCGGTGAGGGGTTCATCCAGGATCCAGAGCGTCGCACCGGCCAGCAGCAGGGCCGCCAGGGCCACCCGGCGACGCTGGCCGAAGGACAGGACACGGCAGGGCAGGTCCAGGCAGCGGCCGAGTCCCAGGCGCTCCAGCATGGCCATCGCCCGTGCCTCATCGAAGGCCCGTCCCTGCAGGCCATCGGCGAAACGCAGGTTCTCCAGCGGGTTCAGGTCGTCCTTCACGCCATTGGCGTGTCCCAGGTACATCGTCTCGGCGTGGTAGGCATCCCGCTGTTTGTGGATGGCCTCCCCCCGCCAGCGCACCTCCCCTGCCTCGGGGCGGGACAGCCCCGTCAGCAGGCGCAGCAGGCTGGTCTTGCCCTGGCCGTTGCCTCCCTGCACCAGCAGCAATTCGCCCGCCTTCACGCTGAAGTTCATGCCCTTGAACAGCAGCCGGTCACCCCGGGCGCAGGCTAGGTCATGGACGGAGAGCATGGGATCGGTCATGGGCAGGCAAGGAAGGCAATCGGGCGAGAATACCCGTAATCTTGGCAACGAACAAAACCGGCCTTCTCAATAAAAAAGGGGCGGATTCCTCCGCCCCTTCAGACCTTTGCCAGACGCTTACTTGGCGGCGGCCTTCAGCTTGGCCAGTTCTTCCTTGATCAGCTTGATGCCGGCCTGGGAGGCGTCGATGGAACGGGTCAGGGACTCGCGCGCATCATCCGGGTTGTGGAAGCCGTCGGAGTTCTCGGCGGTCCACCATTCCCAGTACAGGTTGGCGTCGTACTGCAGGTCGTGGAGCTTGTCCATGACCTCGGCGGAGACGCCAGCGTCCTTGGCCTTCATGATCCAGTCGATGTACTCGGCCAGCCAGAATTCGGCCTTGGTCATCTTGCCGCGGATGTAGTTCTGGATCGCCTCCATGTGGTAGCGGGCGTCTTCCTCGTTCCACTCCTTGTGGCAGGTCAGGCAGGCGGCCTTCAGGTTGTAGCGCGGCGACATCTGCTGGTGATTGGTGGTCACCTTGCCGTTGGCGGCCCGCTTCTTGGTCATGTGGCAGTCCTTGCACTCCACGCCAGCCTTCTCGTGCTTGGATCCCCAGTAGGTTTCCATCTCCGGGTGCTGAATCTTGGGCAGCAGGGCGCCGGTGGAGGCATGCTTGAAGTCCTTGAACTTGAACTGGCCCACCATCTTGTCCTTGTAGCCGAACACGTTCGTCCACGTGAACAGGTTGGTGCGCGGGTCGGACATCTTCACGTAGTACTCCTTGCCCTTCTCGGCGCAGTCGAAGCCGGGGCCGCAGTTGTACTCCACGTGGCACTGGGCGCACATGATGTTGGAGTCAGACTTGGACAGCATGCCGATGGCGCGGAAGTCCTTGCCGCCCCGCTGGAACACCACCTTCTCCATCTTGGTCTGCTGGCTCTTCACCGGATCCTTGGGATAGGTGCCTTCCTTGCGGTCCACCACGGCCTCGATCAGGGCGTCGCGCACCACGCGGGGCTTGGCGGAGTGGGGGTCATGGCACATGTAGCAGTTCAGGGGATGGTTCACGCCCCGGGCGAATTCCACCGGCTTGGAGGAACGGTTCCATTTCGCGGCGGGATGCTCGTCACCCTTGTAGGCCCAGTCCAGGATGTGGTCCTGGGTCTTGCAGTTCATGCAGACCGGGTTCACCGCGGTTGCCACCTGGCGCATGAAGGGCTTCTGGTCGGAGGTGCTGGGCTCCTTGTCAACGATCACGTTCCAGGCACCGTTGGCGGCCAGTTCGGACTTGTTGACATAGGTCCAGTCCTTGAACTGCATGCGACCACCGAAGGCGCGGTCCACGACCCACTGGTCCACCAGCATGAAGGCGTGGGAGCGGGGCTCGCCATGCTCCTTGGTGAAGCCGTAGCCTTCCATGAGCTTGTCGAAGAGGGGCGAGCGGCTCTTGAAGCTGGCCTTCTCCACGCGTGCCTTCGATTCCATGTTGGTCTGAACGAAGGTGTTGTACTGCTCCACGTGGCAGGTGGCACAGGCCCGATGGTCCTTGTTGGTGCCGGGACGGGTGCCCATGTCCTTGTTCTTCGCCGTCTTCAGGTGCTCTTCCGCGTCATGGCAGTGGGCGCAGTTGACGGTGGCATGTCGGCTGCCAACGTGGAACTCCTCGATGTTGTCGTGACAGGAGTAGCACTTCTTGGTATCCACCGGCTTGACGGGGGGCGCTTTTTCGGGGCCGGCCGGGGGAATCTGTGGCCTCGGGATGTCCACGGCCGCCTGCACGCCCACGGCGAATAGGGCTGCGGCCAGCCCCATCGCCATTCGGCTCAACACTGATGCAATCTTCATGTTTATCTCCTTGCTGTTTCTGGGTTGGCGGCCATCGACGCAACTTCCGCGCGCGGGCCTACCGGTTCTACACCTGGGTGGGTTCTCGCGCGTCGGTCATAGGCCTCCTTCCTTTCTGAAAAGTCAGCTTCACTCGATTCAGATAAACGCATCCGCCATGACGTTGCGCAGCCAGCCGTCGGCGTATTCGGCC
>CAZREY010000215.1:3403-5047 GCA_964599015.1 uncultured Thiobacillus sp. | reverse complement strand
GGCCGAATACGCCGACGGCTGGCTGCGCAACGTCATGGCGGATGCGTTTATCTGATTCTGGGGCCCCCGCTGCCGTTTTACGGCGGGGGGTGTCTCCACCCTTAATCGGTTGATTGTCCTGATACAGACCGGAGCGAACCTGTGCCCTCTTTTACGGAATTGATGTCCCGCTCGGTGGATGGCGTCTTCGCGCTGAACACCAGTCAGACCGTCACCTTCTGGAACCAGGCCTGCGAGAACATCACCGGCATTCCCGCCACCCATGCCCTGGGCCGTTGTTGCCATGAAGTGATGAGGGGGCATGACCTGAATGGCCGTCCCCTGTGCAGGTGCGACTGCCCCCTCAGTTCGCTGACCAGGGGCGGACCGCCCCCCTCCGCGTTGCCCATGCGCATCGAGCGTACGGATGGCCAGAAGGTGCAACTCAAGGTCAGCACCCTGCTGGTTCCATCCAGCAGCCAGGGTGAGTGGTCCATCGTCCACGTCATGCGGCACGGGCGGGATCACCAGCCCGCCGCGTTGTCCCAGGCCGATGGGGGGCAACCGATATCTTCTGTCGACGCCGGAGCCGCCGCCTGTCGCCACCAAGTCCCCAGCGGAGCCTGTCTGCTGACCAGGCGGGAGCGGGAAGTGCTGCGCCTGCTGGCCCACGGCATCAAGGCCGAGGCCATGGCCGAACAACTGCACCTCAGCGCGAACACGGTGCGCAACCACATCCAGCGGCTGATGGCCAAACTGGATGTGCATTCCCAGCTTGAAGCGGTGGCCTACGCCCACCGCCATCAGCTCGATTAAGCGCCCATTTGATTCCAATGATGAGGGCGTCCGTGGGATGGGCGCTCTGGCCTGACACAAAGGCTTTCACCCCGGCTCCATTCCATGGCCCGGGGAGGGCGGCACCACCGACCAGGCTTGAAAAAACGCGGACAACCAACCCTGTAATTGATGCAAACACATCAATACGGATATGCCGTTCGTACTACATCCTTTGACCTAGTGAATAACTGGGTCAAGCAATGCCCGCAAGCAGCAGAAATCTGCAACCCGAGGCCCCGCCGGCATTGGGATGAGTGATGAAAAAGGAGATCGGCATGAATGAAAACAATCCATGGACTGCTGTAATGGGGATGGCACTCAAACTTTCCCCCTGGTTGGCGGCGCTGGCTCTTGCATCAGGCCTGCAGTTGACCACGGCCCATGCCGAGGATCTGAAGGTGGGGCAGTTCAAGCTGGGCAAGGCGGATACGGTGCTGCGGGGGGACGCCAAGTGCACGGCCTGCCACGACGAGACGGAGAAGTATCCGGTCCTGGCCATCGGCAAGACCAAGCACGGCACCGCGGCTGATGGCCGCACGCCCACCTGCACCACCTGCCACGGCGCCAGCGAGGAGCACATGCGCAAGAAGGAGGGCCAGAAGGACCGGCCCAAACCGGATGTCACCTTTGGCGGCCAGTACAAGTCCGTCGAAGCGGAAGGCATGGTGGACCGCTACTTCGGCAAGTTCGGAAAGGCTACATCGACACCCGTTGCTGACCGCAACGGGGTTTGCATGGGGTGCCACAAGGGTGGCAACCGCATGCATTGGGATGGCAGCACCCACGCCAACCGCGGTGTCGGCTGCACCAACTGCCACCAGCTTCATA
>CAZREY010000215.1:0-3371 GCA_964599015.1 uncultured Thiobacillus sp. | reverse complement strand
CGCGTGCGCAGCCGGGAATCCCAGACGGAGCTTTGTTTCTCCTGCCACAAGGAGCAGCGTGCCCAACTCAACCGGCCATCACACCACCCCGTGCTGGAAGGCAAGATGGGCTGTTCGGACTGCCACAACGTGCATGGCAACAATCCCAAGCAGTTGAAGAAGGACAGCATCAACGAGACCTGCTACCAGTGCCACATGGAGAAGCGCGGACCCTTCGTGCATAACCACCAGCCGGTGACGGAGGACTGCACCATCTGCCATAGCGGCCATGGCACCGTGGTCTTCAACCTGCTCAAGGCACGGCCCCCCTTCCTGTGCCAGGAATGCCACCAGCACACCAGCCACCCGAGCCAGGCTGCCGTTCTACCTAACGGGATCACGACCTCCACCAGGTTGCTGGGTACGGCCGCTCGTGGTTGCCTGAATTGCCACACCAATATCCATGGCGGCAACAGCACGCAGAACTCCGCGACTGCTGGACGCTTCCGTCGTTGATCAGGCCGAAGGAGATCAATCATGTGCAATGCAAAACACACCTTCGTACTTAGCGCCCTTGCCGCAGCCTTGTTGGCTGTCTATGGACCAGTCATGGCGGCCGACGACATGGACGTCAAGGAACTCATTACGCCTGAGAGCTGGGTATCCATTGGTGCTGGTGTCCTGACGGGTGACGACCGCCGCCAACTGGGTATCATCGGCGGTCTGCGGGATACCGGTGGCTATGTGCTTCTGGACGCCGACATCAACCAACGCGACGGGGATGGAAATACCTGGAAACGCCTGGAAGTCAGCAACATGGGCATGAGTAGCAGGGAAATACGTGCCGAGTTCGAGCAACAGGGCAACCAGGGGGTTGCGGTGGAGTACCGTCAGTCCCAGCGTGAAGTTCCTTACCTGGTCAATACCGGTGTCACGGGCATCGGCACCGCGACGCAGAACGTACCGACCCGTTGTACGGCCCCCGGCGTTCCGGTCGGATGTTACGAGACAGGCACGGGGGCCAACTATCAGTTGGGTACGGAACGAACAAAGCTAGGTCTCGACTTTTTCAAATACCTGACGCCATATTTGAAATTCAAGGCCAGTTTCAGCAATGAGGACAAGGAAGGTGACCGGCATGCGCGTGTGGGAGGTCAGCCCGAATTTGCTGCCCAGCCCATCGACTGGAACGTCCGCAAGGTGGATGCAATCCTGGATTATGTGAGGGATAGGTTGCAGATGTCCGGGGGATACAGTGGCAGCTGGTTTACAAACGACAATGACCTTCTGACAGCAATACGTGGCGGTACGTCTTACTACATCAGTCAACCCCTGGACAGTCAGGCGCACCAGCTGTTCCTGAATGGCGGTTATAACTTCACGCCTACCACCCGTGGCACCTTCAAGCTGTCCTATACCCATGCCACCCAGGACGAGCATATCCCCACCGCCGACATTCCCGGCCTGGCCTGGGTTGGCGCGCCGACTCACCTGGATGGCGAGATCAATACAACCTTGGTGGAATTGGGTTTGACGGCGCGGCCGATGCCCAAGCTCAGCATCAATACCAGCCTGCGTTACCACAATGCGGATGACGAGACGCCAGCGGCACAAATCATTTCGTCGGGCGCCACGATCGTGCACGCCACCCCTCTTTCCTACGAAACCCTTACAGGTAAGTTGGAGGGGGTATACAACCTGCCACAGGGCTATAACCTGATCGCGGGTATCGACTACAGTTCGCAGGATCGCACTGTGCCCTATGGGAGCGATACCAATCCGGCGGACGGTGTGGATGATCAACGCTACGTACCCTGGCGGGCTGAGCTCGACGAGACCACCTACCGCCTTCAGTTGCGCAAAACCATGCACGAAACCGTCACGGGGGCCTTGGCCCTGTTGCACAGCAAACGGGATGGTTCATCCTACGTCGAGGCAGTCCACTCCGAGCCGGGGGAGGGTATTCATCCTGATGCCATTGACCCCATCAACATCGCGGATCGTGAACGCAACAAAGTGCGCTTGAGTGTTGACTGGATGCCGAACGATGTCCTGAACCTGCAGTTCAATTACGAACATGCCAAGGATGACTACAGCGGACACACCTACGGTTTACGGGATGGCAAGGCCCAGCTCTTTTCCGCGGATGCCAACTACGCCATCAACAAGGATTGGCAGGTGACTGGCTGGTATTCCCATGATGTGACCGAAGCGAATCAACGCAACTATCGCTTTGCCTCCGGCACTTACTCCGCCGCGGAGATGTTCTCAACTTTGGAGGATATTGGCGATTCAATCGGGCTTGGCATGAAGGGCTTGGTCAATCCAAAGCTGAAGATTGGCGCGGACCTGCAATGGAGCCGCATCAAGAACAATTATCAGCAGGACCTGGTGCAGATAGGCCCAGGTACCCTGTACGAGGACCCTGCCGGTGCGCTGAATTCATTCCCGCTGGAAGACATCAAGAGCACCATGACACGGATCAAGCTCTTTGCTGAATATGCGTTGAACAAGAAGTCCGAGTTGCGTTTCGATGTTATTCACGAACGCTGGAAGAGCGACGACTGGAGCTGGCAGTTCAGTGATGGCACGCCGTTCATTTTCAACGACGGCACTATGATCATCAGCTATCCCAAACAGAACTCCACCTTTGTGAGCATGCGTTACAAATACACCTTCTAAAGGCGACATGAGTTCGGGCGGCGCACCTGCCCACGACCAGTAACTCCTTGCTTGATGTTTTCAGGCGATCAGGTTGGGGCGGCGCGAGCCGCCCTTTTTCTTTGTCAGCGTGATGATTTGGCGCAAGCCCTGCGGGCTGGCCGATCAGGTCAGCGTGCCGGATCGATGCGGGTCTTGCCGCCCATGTAGCGTTGCAATACGGGTGGGATGTCCACGCCGCCGTCTTCCCGCTGGTAGTTTTCCAGCACCGCCACCAGGCAGCGGCCCACCGCCAGGCCGGAGCCGTTGAGGGTGTGGATCAGTTCCGGCTTGCCGGCCTTGCCGTCCTTCTCGGTACGGTAGCGGGCCTGCATGCGGCGTGCCTGGAAGGCTTCGAAGTTGGAGCAGGAGGAGATTTCCCGGTAGGTGTTCTGGCCCGGCAGCCACACTTCCAGGTCGTAGGTCTTGGCGCTGGAGAAGCCCAGGTCGCCGGTGCACAGGGCCACGACGCGGTAGGGCAGGCCCAGGCCCTTGAGGATGGCCTCGGCGTGGCCGGTCAGTTCCTCCAGGGCCGTGTAGGAATCCTCCGGACGCACCATCTGCACCAGTTCCACCTTGTCGAACTGGTGCTGGCGCACCATGCCCCGGGTGTCCTTGCCGTAGGAGCCGGCCTCGGAGCGGAAGCAGGGGGTGTGGGCCACCAGCTTGATGGGCAGGTTCTCCGCCGGAAT
>CAZREY010000214.1:2928-5063 GCA_964599015.1 uncultured Thiobacillus sp. | reverse complement strand
ATTGATCAACCGTGAAGAGAAGCGTCGCAAGACGGTGAAGAAGTATGCCGCCAAGCGTGCCGAGCTGAAGGCGATCTTCAAGGATATGAACCGTAGCGAAGAAGAGCGCATGGAGGCCCTGCAGAAATTGCAGTCCCTGCCGCGCAACGCCAGCGAGAGCCGACTGCGGAACCGCTGCCAGCTGACCGGCCGTCCCCGTGGTGTTTTCCGCAAATTCGGCCTGTGTCGCAACAAGATCCGCGAGATCGCCATGCGTGGCGAGATCCCGGGTGTGGTCAAAGCAAGCTGGTAAGGGAGAGCCAAGATGAGTATGAGTGATCCCATCGCCGATATGCTGACCCGCATCCGCAATGGTCAGATGACGGAAAAGACAAGCGTGAGCATGCCCTCTTCAAAGCTGAAGAAGGCCATCGCCCAAGTGTTGAAGGATGAAGGCTACATCGAGGGTTTCATGGTTCGTGAGAACGGCGGCCTGCCCGAGATGGAGGTCGCGCTCAAGTACTATGCCGGTCGTCCGGTGATCGAGAAGATCGAGCGTATATCCAGGCCTGGTCTGCGTATTTACAAGGGGCGCGATGACCTGCCCCGCGTGATGAACGGACTGGGTGTCGCTATTGTTTCCACGTCCCAGGGCGTAATGACCGACCGCAAGGCCCGTTCCCTGGGCGTGGGCGGCGAAGTCCTGTGCGTGGTTGCCTGAGGTTGAGACATGTCCCGCGTAGCTAAGAACCCGATTCCCGTGCCCGCCGGCGTTGAAGTCAGCCTGGCCGCCGGCAAGATTTCCGTCAAGGGCCCCATGGGCAGCCTTACTCAGGCCTTGACGGCCAACATCAACGTGGAGCATGCCGAAGGCAAGCTCATGATCAGTGCCAAGGATGGATCCCGCGAGGCTCATGCCATGTCCGGCACGGCCCGCGCCCTTTTGGCCAACATGGTTCAGGGTGTGTCGAAGGGCTTTGAGAAGAAGCTGAACCTGGTGGGCGTGGGTTACCGCGCCCAGGCCCAGGGCAACAAACTGAACCTTTCCCTGGGTTTCTCCCACCCTGTCGAGCATGTGATGCCGGAGGGCATCAAGGTCGAGACCCCGACCCAGACCGAGATCCTCATCAAGGGTGTGGACAAGCAACTGGTTGGTCAGGTGGCTGCGGACGTGCGCGCATATCGCAAGCCCGAACCCTACAAGGGCAAGGGCGTCCGCTATGCGAACGAAGTCGTGGTCCTGAAAGAGACCAAGAAGAAATAACCTGGAGCGATGGCAATGGACAAGAAAATCCGGCGTATCCGCAGGGCGCGCAAAACCCGCGCCAAGATTGCGGAGCTTGGTGCGATTCGGCTCAGCGTGCATCGCAGCAATTCCCACATCTATGCCCAGATCATCGATGCCACGGGCGGCAAGGTCGTTGCCTCCGCCTCCAGCATGGAAAAGGGCCTGCGGGAGCAAATCAAGAATGGCGGCAATGTGGAAGCCGCGAAGCTGGTGGGCCAGCGCATCGCCGAGAAGGCGAAGCAGGCCGGCGTGGAGCAGGTCTCCTTCGACCGTTCCGGCTTTGCATTCCATGGCCGTGTGAAGGCACTGGCCGACGCCGCGCGCGAAGCCGGTTTGCAGTTCTAAGCGAGGAAGATCATGGCGAGACCTGAACAGCAGCAGGAAGACAAGGGCGACGGCCTCAAGGAGAAGATGATCTCCGTGAACCGTGTCACCAAGGTGGTGAAGGGCGGTCGGATCCTGGGCTTCGCGGCATTGACCGTGGTGGGCGACAACGATGGCGGCATCGGCATGGGCAAGGGCAAGTCCCGCGAAGTCCCCGTGGCCGTGACCAAGGCCATGGAAGAGGCCCGTCGCAAGATGATCAAGGTGCCTTTGAAGAACGGCACGTTCCACCACGCCGTGGTGGGCAAGCATGGTTCTTCCGTGGTGCTGATCCAGCCTGCCTCCGAGGGTACGGGCATCATCGCTGGCGGCGCCATGCGCGCCATCTTCGAGGTGATGGGTGTGCATAACGTGTTGGCCAAGTGCCTGGGGTCCACCAACCCCTACAACGTGGTGCGCGCCACCCTGAACGGCCTGTCGCAAATGATGACCCCCGCCGAAGTCGCCGCCAAGCGCGGCAAGACCGTGGCGGAAATCCTGGAGT
>CAZREY010000214.1:0-2918 GCA_964599015.1 uncultured Thiobacillus sp. | reverse complement strand
GCAAAAGGCAAGGTCAAGGTGACCCTGGTTAAGAGCGTGATCGGCACCCTGGAAAGCCACCGCGCCTGCGTGCGTGGCCTGGGTCTGAAGCGCATGAATCAAACCCGTGTCCTGGAAGATACCCCCGCCGTGCGCGGGATGATCAACAAGGTCAACTATCTGGTGAAGGCCGAGGTGGCGCAATGAGTGATTCCCTCAAACTGAACACCATCAAGCCCGCCGCGGGCGCGACCCACTATTCCAAGCGTCCCGGCCGTGGTATCGGTTCCGGCCTGGGCAAGACGGGCGGGCGTGGCCACAAGGGTCAGAAGTCCCGTGCCGGCGGCTTCCACAAAGTGGGCTTCGAGGGTGGCCAGATGCCCATGGCGCGTCGCCTGCCCAAGCGCGGTTTCATTTCCCTGGATCGGGACTTCAAGGTCGAGGTGCGCCTGTCCGACCTGGCTGCCCTGCCGGTGGATGCCGTGGATCTGCTGGTCCTGAAGCAGGCCGGCGTGGTGCCGCAACTGGCCCGCTCCGCCAAGGTGATCCTGTCCGGTTCCATCGACAAGGCCGTCAAGGTGTCCGGTCTGGGCGTCACCAAGGGTGCCAGGGCGGCTATCGAGGCTGCCGGCGGCAGCGTTGAAGTCGCTGCCTGAGACATAACGGAACAAGAGGGAGAAGAACTTGTCCGGTGCGGCCAACCTGCTTCAGATGTCCGGGAAGATGGGCGACCTCAAGCGTCGCCTATGGTTCCTTTTGGGCGCCTTGGTGGTGTTCCGCATCGGCTCGTTCATTCCCGTGCCGGGCATCGATCCGGTAGTGCTGGAAGATCTCTTCAAGAGCCAGCAGGGCGGTATCCTGGGCATGTTCAACATGTTCTCAGGCGGCGCCCTGTCGCGTTTCTCCGTGTTCGCCCTGGGTATCATGCCCTATATCTCGGCCTCGATCATCATGCAGTTGATGACGGTGGTTTCCCCTAAACTGGAAGCCCTGAAGAAGGAAGGCGAGGCCGGAAGGCGCAAGATCACCCAGTACACCCGCTATGGCACCGTGGCGCTGGCTGCCTTCCAGGCCATCGGCATTTCCATTGCCCTGGAAAGCCAGCCCGGGCTGGTGCTGGATCCCGGTTTCATGTTCCGCATCACCACCGTGGTGACCCTGGTGGCGGGCACCATGTTCCTCATGTGGCTGGGCGAACAAATCACCGAGCGTGGCCTGGGCAACGGCATCTCCATCATCATCTTCGCCGGCATCGCGGCCGGGCTGCCCAGCGCGATCGGCGGCACCCTGGAACTGACGCGCACCGGCGCCTTCTCCATTCCCCTGGTGCTGCTGCTGTTCATCGGTGTCATCCTGATCACCGCCCTGGTGGTGTTCGTTGAGCGGGGCCAGCGCAAGATCCTGGTGAATTACGCCAAGCGCCAGGTGGGCAACAAGGTCTATGGCGGACAGAGCTCCCATCTGCCCCTGAAGCTGAACATGGCCGGCGTGATTCCGCCCATCTTCGCCAGCTCCATCATCCTGTTCCCCGCCACCCTGGCCGGCTGGTTCGGCAGCAACCAGTCCATGAACTGGCTGAAGGACATCGCGGGAGCCCTGTCGCCCGGCCAGCCCGTCTACGTGATGCTGTATGCCCTGGCCATCATCTTCTTCTGCTTCTTTTACACTGCTCTGGTGTTCAACCCCCGGGAAACCGCCGACAACCTGAAGAAGAGCGGCGCCTTCGTTCCCGGCTACCGTCCCGGCGAGCAGACGGCCCGCTACATCGACAAGGTGCTGACCCGGTTGACACTGGTAGGTGCCGCCTATATCACCTTTGTCTGTCTTATCCCGGAATTCCTGATCGTCAACTGGAACGTGCCCTTCTATTTCGGCGGCACCTCCCTGTTGATCATCGTGGTGGTGGCCATGGATTTCATGGCCCAGGTTCAGGCCTACATCATGACCCATCAATACGAGTCCCTGCTCAAGAAGGCCAACTTCAAGGGTGGGAATTTCATCACCCGCTGAGGCTGACGATGTCGAAAGATGATGTCATCCAGATGCAGGGTGAAGTGCTGGAAAACCTTCCCAATGCCACGTTCCGCGTGAAATTGGAGAATGGCCATGTGGTGCTGGGGCACATTTCCGGCAAGATGCGCATGCATTACATCCGCATCCTGCCGGGTGACAAGGTCACCGTGGAGCTGACGCCCTACGACCTGTCCCGAGCGCGCATCGTCTACCGCGCTAAATGATTTACTAGATAAAGGAGCCGAACATGCGTGTTCAAGCCTCTGTGAAGAAAATTTGCCGCAAGTGCAAGATCGTGCGTCGCAACGGTGTGGTTCGCGTGATCTGCTCCGAGGCACGTCATAAACAACGTCAAGGCTGATTCTTCTTGCCACAAGGCGGGTTGGATCAATATAATTTACAGTTTTCGTTTGCTAGGGGTTAGTTCATGGCCCGGATTGCTGGGGTAAACATCCCAAACCATAAGCATGTCGAGATCGCGTTGACCGCGGTCTACGGCATTGGTCGCGCCCGCGCGCGCGTCATCTGCCAGGAAGCCGGCGTGAATCCGTCGGTGAAGGTGAAGGACCTGTCCGACGGTGACGTGGACAAGCTGCGTGACGGCGTGGCCAAGTTCACGGTGGAAGGCGATCTTCGCCGGGAAACCACCATGAATATCAAGCGCCTCATGGATATCGGTTGCTATCGGGGCACCCGCCATCGCCGCGGCCTGCCCGTGCGTGGCCAGCGTACCCGTACCAACGCACGTACCCGCAAGGGCCCCCGCAAGCAGCAGCAGATCAAGAAGTAACAGGATTACGACATGGCTAAGGCAACCGCCGCGCGCGTGCGCAAGAAGGTTAAGAAGAATGTGGCTGATGGCGTCGCCCACATCCACGCATCCTTCAATAACACCATCGTGACCATCACCGACCGTCAGGGCAATG
>CAZREY010000213.1:0-5066 GCA_964599015.1 uncultured Thiobacillus sp. | reverse complement strand
CGTCATCTGGTCCACCACGCCCCTGGCCATCAAGTGGAGCGCCCTGGGGACCGGCTTCGCCTTCGCCGTCACGGCCCGCATGGCCATCGGCGTGGTGCTGGCCGCGTTGATCGTGACGGCATGGCGCGTGGGCTTCCCCCTGCACCGCAAGGCGCGCCAGACCTACCTGGCCGGCGGCCTGGGCCTGTTCGGCGCCATGAGCTTCACCTACTGGGGGTCCCAGTTCATCACCTCCGGCCTGGTGTCGGTGCTGTTCGGCCTGGCGCCCCTCATGACCAGCCTCATGGCCGCGGCCTGGCTGGGGGAACGGGCCCTGGCCCCCGCCAAGGTGGCCGGCATGCTGCTGGGCCTGGGGGGGCTGGTCATCGTCTTCCAGGCGGAAAGTGGCCTGGGAGCGCCGCGTGCCCTGGCGGGCATGGCGGCCCTGCTGCTGGCGGTGTGCATCTATTCCGCCAGCCTGGTGTGGATCAAGCGCATCGGCGACGACAGCCCGCCCCTGGCCATCACCACGGGCACCCTGGCCGTGTCCATGCCCCTGTTCCTGCTGGTCTGGGCCCTGGCGGACGGCGGCCTGCCCCAGGTCGTGCCCGCAAGGGCCGGGGCGGCCATCGTCTACCTGGGGGTGTTCGGCTCGGTGCTGGGCTTTGCCCTGTACTACTACATCATCAAGCACATGGACACGGGGCGCGTGGCCCTCATCACCCTGGTCACGTCGGTGTTGGCTCTGCTGTTGGGCATCCTGCTCAACGGCGAGGTGGTGCCATTGCGGGTGTGGCTGGGGGCAAGCCTGATCGTCCTGGGCCTGTCCGTGTACCAGTGGGAAGCCCTGGCTGGGGTGCTGGCACCTGGGCGCAAATGAGCACGCCCCTCGGCCATCAGGCGGGGTGGATGGGCAGAGCCGTCCGGTCCACCACCCGACGCAGCACGAAGCTGGAATGCACCCCGGTGACGCCGGTGATGCGGGTGATGCGGTTGAGCAGCAGGTCCTGGTAGGCGTCCATGTCCCGCACCACGGCCTTGAGCTGGTAGTCGGCGGCCTGGCCGGTGATGAGCAGGCATTCCAGGATTTCCGGAATGTCACTGACGGCTTTCTCGAAGCCCTCGAAGCGTTCCGGCGTGTGCTGGTCCATGGAGATGTGGATCAGCGCCATCAGGCTCAGGCCCAGGGCCTTGGCATCCACCAGGGCGCGGTAGCCGGAGATGACGCCCGATTCCTCCAGGGCGCGTACCCGGCGCAGGCAGGGAGAGGGGGACAGGCCGATGCGGTCGGCCAGCTCCTGGTTGGTGAGGCGGCCGTTTTCCTGGAGCAGGCGAAGGATCTGGCGGTCATGGCGGTCGAGTTGCATGGAATTGTCCATCCCTGGTCTGTTATGGCATTAATAATAATGGATACATAAATTATTGGCATAATATGTTAATAATAGCCTTAACATAGGACATATTCGCAATCATTCGCCCCGCCTCCACGGCTAAGCTTTCGCTATTGAAATCGCCGTTCCCCGGAGGCCAGAAATGATGCAAGACCCCGCCTGCAAGTACCGTCCCTTCCCGGCCGTCGGGTTGACCGACCGGCAGTGGCCCAACCGGGTCCACACCGCCCCGCCCATCTGGATGAGCACCGATCTGCGGGACGGCAACCAGGCCCTCTTCGAGCCCATGAACGTCGAGCGCAAGTTGCGCATGTTCCGCGCCCTCTGCGACATCGGTTTCAAGGAGATCGAGGTGGCCTTCCCGTCCGCCTCCCAGACCGATTTCGACTTCGTGCGCACCCTGATCGAGGGCGGCCACATCCCCGAGGACGTCACCATAGAAGTGCTCACCCAGGCCCGGGAGCACCTCATCCGCCGCACCATGGCATCCCTGCGGGGCGCCCGCCGGGCCATCGTCCACGTGTACAACGCCACGGCCCCCGCCTTCCGGGACGTGGTCTTCGGCATGAGCCGGGTGGAGGTGATCGACATGGCGGTGCAATCGGTGCGCTTGATCCGCGAGCTGGCCAATGCCCAACCGGAGACCGAATGGGTGCTGGAGTACAGCCCCGA
The DNA here is from genome assembly GCA_964599015.1 of uncultured Thiobacillus sp. Classification (GTDB taxonomy): domain Bacteria; phylum Pseudomonadota; class Gammaproteobacteria; order Burkholderiales; family Thiobacillaceae; genus PFJX01. The sequence continues at coordinate 3,024 of CAZREY010000213.1, read as the reverse complement.
GGCCTTCACCGCCACGGAACTGGATTTCGCCAAGGCCATCTGCGACGCCGTCACCGCCGCGTGGGGCGCCACGCCGGAGCACAAGGTGATCCTCAACCTGCCCGCCACGGTGGAAGTGGCCACCCCCAACGTCTACGCCGACCAGATCGAATGGATGCACCGCAATCTTTCCCGCCGCGACAGCGTGATCCTCAGCGTGCACCCCCACAACGACCGGGGCACGGCGGTGGCCGCCGCCGAACTCGCCATGCTGGCCGGCGCCGACCGGGTGGAAGGCTGTCTGTTCGGCAACGGCGAGCGCACCGGCAACGTGGACCTCGTCACCCTGGCCTTGAACCTCTATACCCAGGGCATCCACCCGGGTCTGGATTTCTCCGACATCAACGCCGTCGCCCGCACCGCCGAGCATTGCACCCGTTTGCCCATCCATCCGCGCCACCCCTATGTGGGGGATCTGGTCTTCACCGCCTTCTCCGGCTCCCACCAGGACGCCATCAAGAAGGGTTTCGCCGCCCAGCAGCCCGAGGCCATGTGGAACGTACCCTACCTGCCCATCGATCCGGCCGACCTGGGCCGAGACTACGGCGCCGTGATCCGGGTCAACAGCCAGTCCGGCAAGGGGGGCGTGGCCTATCTGCTGGAGACGGAATACGGCGTGGTCATGCCCCGCCGCCTGCAGATCGAGTTCTCCGCCGAGGTGCAGCGCCACACCGACCGCCACGGCGGCGAGATGAGCGCGGCGGACATCTGGGCGTTGTTCTCCGACACCTATCTCGAGGCGACCGGGCCGCTGCGCTACGTGGAGCACCACCTGTTCGAGCATGGCGGCAGGCAGGGCATCCGCCTGAGCGTGGAGCGGGACGGCGTGGCCCACCTCCTCGCCGGCGAGGGCAACGGCCCCATCGACGCCGCCGTGCATGCCTTGCGGGGGATGGGCATCGACCTCCAGGTGCGGGGCTTTGAGGAGCGGTCCATGTCCAGCAGCGTGGACGGCGGCGATGCCCGGGCCTGCGCCTTCGTCGAGGTGGCCCATCCCGGCGGCCCCATGGAACGCTACGGCGTGGGCATGGACGGCAACATCGTCACCGCCTCCATCAAGGCCCTGATCAGCGCCGCCGCCCGCTTCGGCGTGGCGGAAGGGCGTGGGGGCGATGCAGCGAGCAAGGCGGCGTGACGGAATACCAGGCCCCGGTCGCCCGCCGCTTCGGCACTGCCGCCGCAGCCCAGGTCGACAGCGCCGTGCATGCCCGGTGTGGTGGGGCTTGGCATGTCATTCCCGTCCTGACCGCGGATTCGCCAGGGACTCCACAATGCGCGCCAGGGCAGCCAGGGCGGCCTCCGGGTCCGGGTCGTACTGGGCGCGGATGATGGCCCCGTCCACCGCCACGGCCAGGGCGTCGGCCAGGGCGGGCCGATCCTTTGTGTCGGGCAGCAGGTCGGCGATGGCGGCGGTCATGTCCGTCTTGTGGCGTTGCGCGATGTCTGTCACCTCCGGCAGGTCGCCGGCCAGTTCCCCCACGGTGTTGATGAAGGCACAGCCCCGGTAGTCCGGGTTGCGCAGCCACTCCGCCAGGGCGGGCGCCAGGGCCCGGGCGTTGCCGCCGTGGCGTGCCAGGGCGGCGGTGAACCAGGCCATCCAGTTGCGGTGGCGATAGTCCAGGAAGGCCCGCACCAGATCGTTCTTGCTGGGAAAGTGGCGGTAGAAGGTGAGCTTGGCCACGCCGGATTCGGCGATCACCCTGTCCACCCCCGTGGCGCGGATGCCGTGGCGGTAGAACAGGTCGTGGGCTGTCAGCAGGATGCGTTCCCGGGCCGCGGGTGGGGAGGGGCCTTCAATTTTTGCCATGACGGGATTGTAGACAGGTCTGTCTACATTGCGTAGCCTGTGCTGTAGACAGACCTGTCTACATCAACCCAAGGAGACCGACATGGAACAAAAGCCCCCCCTGCCTCCCTTCACCCTTGAAACCGCCACCCAGAAGGTCCGCATGGCTGAAGACGCCTGGAACAGCCGGGACCCGGACCGGGTGGTCCTGGTCTACACGGAGGACACCCGCTGGCGCAACCGGGCCGAATTCCCCGTGGGGCGGGAGGAGGTGCGGCGGTTCCTGCAACGCAAGTGGGCCCGGGAACTGGACTACCGCCTCATCAAGGAACTGTGGGCCTGGCAGGACAACCGCATCGCCGTGCGCTTCGCCTACGAATGGCACGACGATTCGGGCCAGTGGTTCCGCGCCTACGGCAACGAGAACTGGGAGTTCAACGCCCACGGCTTCATGCAGCGCCGCTTCGCCAGCATCAATGACCTGCCCATCAAGGCCGAAGACCGCAAGTTCCACTGGCCCCTGGGGCGGCGGCCGGACGACCATCCGGGGCTCAGCGACCTGGGCCTGTGAACGCCCGGGGCCCGGCTCCGGTAGAACGGGGCCGGAGGTGCCGCCTGTCCAGCCGTGATTGCACCCGTCGGGGTCCGCCATGCCTTCCGTGAAGGGGCCTGACGGGCCATGACCCCGATCGTGGGCAGGGGACGTGCTCAACATGGCCGCGCCGGATCAACGATTCCCAGGAGTGGAATCAAGCCTTCCGTGGCGCGCGGCATGGAGTATGCCGCCCCGGCCCAGGGCCAGGTCGTGGAGTTCCCGCTCGTCCAGGGCGCGCAGTTCCGCCTCGGCCCGCAGGCGCCCGGCCAGGGCGCGGAGCCGCCTCATGAGGCGGGCTGCCCAGCGCCGCAACAAGCGGGCACGCCATGCTTCCGCCCGGCGTGCCAGGCGGCGCGTGTCTGTCAGTGGGTGATCTTTCATGGCCCGCTCCGGAAATGTATTCCGTCATGCTAGGCAGGGGATGGGGATGGATACAGTGACAACAGTCTGTTGATTGACCCGCTACAGTTTGCCGATAATCTGAACTGTATTGGTCTGGTTTCCCGTCGGCTGTACCGTTTTTCATCAACGGTGCCGACCTAGACTTGTTGCGTCGCAGAACGGTCCGGGGAGATGCCCATGAACCTGTACGAACACCTCGCCA
>CAZREY010000212.1:1498-5094 GCA_964599015.1 uncultured Thiobacillus sp. | reverse complement strand
GTCCAACTCGTTGGAGATGGGCGAAAGCCGGTTGAACTGGACGGCCAGCGTGGGCGTTACGGTCATGGCCACCAGCGACGACGGCGTCGGCGTCGCCCTGGCCCGGGCGGACAAGGCGCTCTATCGGGCCAAGCAGGGCGGGCGCGACCGGGTGGACATGGAAATACCGCATATGGAAACACCGCATATCGCCACCGGCACGCCCCCCGCCTGAGGCCGTCTCCGCCCTCCCCGGGGGACGGCGGTTTGCTGGCAGCCTACCGGCATGCCCTCTATGATTTGAGAAAAGCAGTCGCGGACAAACACCTCGGGGAGACACCATGGAAGTCCTATACAAGGGGAAAAAAGGGCCGGAGGTCGAAGCACTGCAGAAAGCGCTGGCAGGACTGGGCTTTCTTCCAGATGGCGTCGGGACGCTGTACAAAGCCCAGGACGAGGCGGTTTTCGAGGAAAAAACCGAAGAGGCGGTCAACCGCTTCCGGGCCACCTTCGGCTGGGATGCCCATGGTCAGGCCACCCATAACACCCAGCGAGCCCTCCGCATCCAGGTCTCCGCCCTGCAACGCAAACTCGGGGCCCTGGGCCTGTACCAAGGCCGGGCCGACGGCGAGTTCAACGACGCCACCGAAGAGGCGCTCAGACGGTTCCAGGAACAGCACGCGGCCACGAAGCCCGCCGCCACGGGCAGGCTGGACGAGGCCACCCGCCAGGCCCTCCTGGGCGTTCCCCCCTATACCTTCGACGAGGTGCTCTGCTCGGAACTGGACGCGGTGAACACGGCCCGCGCCGAGACCGGACTGAACCCCGAGGCGGAAGCCGCGAAGTCCGGCAACGCGGTGGTGCGCGCCCACCAGTCCCGGCTGCTGGGCCTGGCCTTCTCCGGTGGCGGCATCCGCAGCGCCACCTTCAACCTGGGGGTCCTGCAGGCCCTGGCCCGGCTGGGGCTGTTGCGCCGGGTGGACTATCTCTCCACCGTCTCCGGCGGCGGCTACATCGGCGGCTGGCTGCACGCCTGGGTCAACCGGGAAGACAAAGGCATCCTGGACGTGGAGCAGGCGCTGAAGGTCAAGGCCGGGGCGGCGGCCCACGAGCCCCGGCAGGTCTCCTGGCTGCGCCAGTACAGCAACTACCTCACCCCCCGGGTCGGGCTCCTGAGCGCCGACACCATGGCGGGCGTGGCCACCTGGCTGCGCAACGTGCTGTTGAACCAGACCATCCTGGGCACCCTGGGCCTGGCGGTGCTCTGCCTGCCCTGGGGCCTGTTCATGCTGCCCCACCTGCCGGGGTGGCAGGCGGGTGTCGTGCCCGTGGCGATCGTGGCCGGCACCGCCGCGCTGCTGCTGGCGGTGCTCCTGGGGATCATGGAAACCCTGGCCATCCAGCGGGATGCCGCCCATTCCCTCGGGCAGTCCTCGCGCCGTGGAATGGCGGTGGCGGTGATCGCCGGCGCGGCCTTGGCCGCCCTGCTGCTGGGGGTGGCCGCCCCCTATGCGCTGCCGGAGCAGCCCACCGCGCTGGCGCGCATGAAGCTGGTGGTGCTGGGGCCTCCCACCGTGCTGCTGGGCCTGCTGCTGCTTGCCACCGTTGCCATCGGCGTGGCCGGACGGCGCTTGCGGGAAGCCTCACGGGAATGGTGGAGCCGCGCCGGCGGCATCCTGGTGTCCATGCTGCTGGGCTGGCTGGCCCTGGCCGGCGTGTCCCTGCTGGGCGGCTACGGCGTGCTCTACGCGGGCGCCTGGATCAGTGCCATGGGCGGCATCGCCTGGCTGGCCACCACGGTGGCCGGCGTGATCCTGGGCCGCAGCCCCGCCACGGGCAACGGCAAGGGCGGCTGGAAGAACCTGCTGGCCGGCGTGGCGCCCTGGGTGTTCGTGGTGGGCCTGCTGGTGGTCCTCGCCCTGATCCTGCACACGGCCATCGTAAATGTGGGCGGCAAGGCCCCGGTACCGGTATGCCAGCCCACCACGGAAACGGCCGTCGAGCACCTGCGCGCCGACTACCGGATCAGCGTCCAGATCGCCGAGGGCACCGCCACCGGCGAGGTCCTGCGGGTGAAGGCCACCCCCGGTTGCGACGTGGGTCGCTACGCCCGAGAGGCGGACCGGGCCCTGGCCAGCCCTGTCTCCATCATTGCCTGGCAGATGCCGGCATGGCTCCTCTTCGGCGCGATCTTCATCGTCCTCGTCGCCATGGCGTTCGGGCTGAGCAGGTATGTGGACATCAATGTCTTCGCCTTCCACATGTTCTACCGCAACCGGCTGGAACGCTGCTACCTGGGCGCCAGCAACCCGGCGCGGCACCCCAATCCCTTCACCGGCCTGGACCCCCTGGATTCCCCCCGCCTGGCCGACCTCAAGCGCAACGGCAAGGTGCAACGCCCCTACCCGCTCATCAACACCGCCCTGAACATCGCCCGCTCCGCCAACCTGGCCTGGCAGGAGCGCAAGGCGGCCTCCTTCCTGTTCACCCCGGCCTTCTGCGGCTATCAACTGCCTGGCAACGACGACACCGGCGTGGCGGCCTACCAGAAGACCGACGACTACCTGGTGGACCAGATGGGCAAGCGGCAGGGCTGGCTGGCCCTGGGCACGCCCGTCACCATCTCCGGCGCGGCAGCCAGTCCCAACGCCGGCTACCACACCAACCCCGCCACCGCCTTCCTCATGACGGTATTCAACGTTCGCCTGGGCTGGTGGATCCAGAACACCAGCGAGCACGAACGCTGGACCCGCCCGGGGCCCAAGCTGTCCATCCGCTACCTGCTGAAGGAACTGCTGGCTTCCACCACGGACACCGACAACTTCGTGTACGTAAGCGACGGCGGCCACTTCGAGAACCTGGGCATCTACGAACTGGTGCGGCGCCGCTGCCGCTACATCATCGCCAGCGACGCGGGCTGCGACCCGGACTACGGCTTCGAGGACCTGGGCAACGCCATCCGCAAATGCCGCATCGACCTGGGCATCGACATCGAGATCGATCCCGCCGCCATCGTGCCCGACCCGGAAACCGGCCGCAGCCTGTTCCACTGCGCCGTGGGCACCATCCACTACGAACGCCGGGACCCGGTGGCCACGCCCGGCTACCTGCTCTACATCAAGGCCTCCCTCACCGGCAACGAACCCACAGACGTGGACCAGTACAAGTCCCAGCACCCGGCCTTCCCCCACGAAAGCACGGGCGACCAGTGGTACAGCGAATCCCAGTTCGAGAGCTATCGCAAGCTGGGGCACCACGTGGCCATGCACGTCCTGGAGCAGGCCCGGGACGACGCCGCCCAGCGCGGCCGCGCCGCTGCCCGGCAACCCTCCGCCGGCGGCGGCCGCCCCTGCGACCAGGAACTGCTCTTCCACGCCCTGTCGGAACAGTGGTATCCGCCCAGCCGGGCCGGACGGGACGCCTTCTCGAAACACGGGGCGGAACTGGAGAAGATCTACGACCGCATGCGGCTGGACGGCAACCTGCGCTTCCTGGACAGCCAGATCTATCCCGAATGGGTGAGGCTCTCCAAGCGGGTGGAGCAGGCGCCTCGACAGGGACCGCGCACCATGTTCCCCCTCACCCAGGACGAGCTGCGGGCGGGCTTCTACCTCTGC
>CAZREY010000212.1:0-1488 GCA_964599015.1 uncultured Thiobacillus sp. | reverse complement strand
AACACCCTCATCCAGCTCATGGAAAACGTCTACACGGACCTGCGCCTGGAAGAGACGCATGCCCACCCGGACAACCGGGGCTGGATGAACCTGTTCCGCCACTGGTCCTGGTCCGGCATGTTCCGTGTCACATGGTCCGTCTGCGTCGCCACCTATGGCGCCCGCTTCCAGCAGTTTTGCCGCCGCCAGCTGGGCCTGGAGAGCGGCGAGCTGGTCCTGGCCGACCCCGTCGAGGTGGGCGCGCCCCACTGGGAAGAGCGCATCAATTTCCTGGAACAGGAACACGTGCGCCGCATCATCGCCGGCCATTACGCGGCACGCTTGCCGGAAGCACGCCGTCCCCTCGCCGAAGCCCTGGCGGAGGCCATGGAAGACACGGACGCGGGCAGGGACAGGCTCATCGAGATATCGAATGGGTGGATCGCCGCCGGGGACCGGGATCCCCTCGTGCTGCGCACCCTGGAGATGCGCGTGGGCGATCCCCTGGGCCAGGAGAAGGATTTCGTCTTCCCCGTGGGCTTCGCGCTCCTGGGGCGGCCGACGGACGGCTCCACCAGCCTGGTCTACTACCGCATCCAGGACCACCTGCGCCGCATGGGCCTGGGCCGCAGGGGCCTGCGCGAACTCCAGGAGACCTACCCGGGCATCTACATCGACATGCCGTCGACCCTGGGCAGGATCATCCGCGAATCAAACCCGGGCCTCCTGCAAAGCCTGTGGCACCTGGTGCTGTGGGCCACCCCCAAGGACAGGGAACAACGGCGGGGCTGACGCCGGGCGATCCACGGGCGGGACAAGACGCCCCCCGAGTTCCGCCCCAAACAGGCGCCCGGGAGGCGTAGCCCTTACAATCCGGCATGCCCCATCGCCCGCCACCCAGCCCCGTCGCCCCGCCACCCAGCCCCGTCGCCCCGCCGGCCAGCGCCGCAAGCTCCGGCGCGTCCTTCGACCAGCTTCCCCTGGCGCCCGCCGCTCAGGCCAACCTGCGCCGGCTCGGTTACCTGACCATGACGCCCATTCAGGCGGCCAGCCTGCCCCTCACCCTGGCGGGCCACGACCTGATCGCCCAGGCCAAGACCGGCAGCGGCAAGACGGCGGCCTTCGCCCTGCCCCTCCTGGCCAACCTGAACCCGCGCCGCTTCGACGTGCAGGCCCTGGTGCTGTGCCCCACCCGGGAACTGGCCGACCAGGTCGCCCGGGAAATCCGCCGCCTGGCCCGGGCCGAGGACAACATCAAGATCCTCTCGCTGGTGGGCGGCAGCACCATGCGCCCCCAGATGGCCAGCCTGGAGCACGGTGCCCACATCGTGGTGGGCACCCCGGGCCGCATCATGGACCACCTGCAACGGGGCAGCCTGCACCTGGACGCCCTCAACACCCTGGTGTTCGACGAGGCGGACCGCATGCTGGACATGGGTTTCTTTGAAGACATGGTGTTCGTGGCCCGGCAGTGTCCGAAGAAACGCCAGACCCTGATGTTCTCTGCCA
>CAZREY010000211.1:0-5103 GCA_964599015.1 uncultured Thiobacillus sp. | reverse complement strand
CAGTAATGGCGCCGGTCTGGATTCCCGCCAAAAACCTGCGGGAATGACGGTCACCAATTTGGATTATAACCATCTTGGGCGGAGACAAACTCCGCCCCTGCGTAATATCGGGACATCGAGCTATATATGATCGTTGCGTATTGCTCCGGCCAGAAGCTGCGCCGCCTGGGCGTCCTTGGACCATTGCGGCATGGTGTCGACGAAGCCCAACCGCCCCAAATACTCCAGGACCTCGATCAGCCTGTTCTTGACGGCCCAATAATCTGTGAGCTCGGTCCGCAGGTAGTTGAGTCCATCGCGGATTTCTTCCGATTTGACAGCGGTGTGGATGCTGAACAGCAAATGCCGCACCAGAGACTGGCCAAAGCCCTCGCTGGAGAGATACTTGCGTTGCATTTCGCTGGCGCTCATGAGGCGGGTCTGATTGGCCCTGCCGCTGTGAAACAGATTGCTGTAGTCCGGTACTCCAAAGCCCCTTGCAAGCTCCTGGTAAACTCCGCTCCGATACTCGCCGTGGCTTTCCACTTCGAGGCCTTTGAGGTAGAAGCGCTCACTCGGGACCAGGCTTTTCCACACCTCCTTGTCCAAGCCCTTCGGCACCAGGTGGTTCGAGGCGATGTGCACCGCCTCGCGGATAAGCGTTTCTATCGGACTCACTTCCCCCTGCCGCCGCTCCCGAAGGAGCTCTCGCTCCGGGTTGATCTCTTCTATGGGCTGGGCGGTAAGCACCCTGAGGGCCGCGGCATAGGCGGCTAGTTGGTAATCCGTGTCGGAAAAGTTGGGGTCGGAATCATCCTCCAGCGCCAGCATATCGTCCAGTTGCCGCTTCACTTCCTCTTCGACCAGGTGGGAAACCTCATCCATGAACAGCGGCGCCTCTTCCGTCCGCTTGCGACAGACCAGGAGCACGGTGCCCTGCACGTAATTGCCGGCCTTCAAGGCCGAGTCGGTCTCGGTGGCAATGGTCCAGGCTGCGGTGACCCGCAGTCCCGCCGCCCACAGGATGAGGGTCAGGTCCGCCCATACGGCGGCATCCTGATGGGTGAACAGGACCACCTGCAGGCCGTTTTCCGGCATGAGCTCGGTAAGCCGCCGGTAACATTCCATCATGGATTGCCGAAACGATTCGTCGTTGCCTTTGACGGCCAGTGCCCGTTTCGAGTCGGTGTACCAATCGGAGAAGGCTTCGGCCAGGCGCTTATCATACCATGCAAGGAAAAACTCGGATAACTCATGGTAATTAATAGCGTCTGCATAGGGTGGATCAGTAATCCATAGGTCCGAGATGGCTTTGGTAGCTCTTGAATCACAGGCAGTGACTTTTCCTTGTGTCACAATTGGCACCGGCGGGAGCCTGACAAACCATGAATTCAACATGGCCACCAGCCCCTTACACCCATAGTTGTCCATGGTGTTGAGAGCTTGGTTGAAGAAAGTCTGATTCACGAGCTCTTTCCCTATCCCGGTATCCCATCGACATAGCCTGCAATTCCAATCAGCGCACCTCCCAATCCCAAGCAGACAAACCATGCTCTCAGGCGAATCAGGAAGCAAATGAGACGCGGTTACACGGTTGTACAGACCATGGACCAGCAACTGCCTCGGCGTGAAAAGATGATGCCAGTGGATCCACCCACGTTCACGCTGCAGGCGAGTCGTTTCTGCCCCCGGCACAATTTCTCGACTGGGGATGAAGCCCTTTTCCTGCCAGTCGTGAAATCGCTCGCGCAGGAGCTCCAGCACTCGCCTCTCTCTTTCCAGGTCGGCTTCGGTGGGCGCCAGGTAACGACGCTGGGTGCGGACCCTTCCTTCCGCATCGACGTGAGTCTCAACCCAGCGGATGCAATACAGCCTTTCCTGGAAAACATCGTCCGGGCGGGGGACCAGGTCGTCGTTTTCCCACAAGCGCAGATTTCGACGGATGACCTCGATCGGGGTCGACTGGCCGCCGTTCGGCGGCACCAAACGCGAGTCCTTGACCGTTCCAGCGGCCTTTGCCTGTCGCATCTCGTCCGCGGAAACCCCTTCGTGGATTTCAATGCGGTAACGCTGGTTCACCTCGTCGGGGACCAGTTTGGCGACGGTCCGCGTCTTTTCCCCAATGACCCAGGACGGGGCCAGCGGGATCATCCAGCCGGATTCCGGGTCGCGCACCTCGACGCAATAGAGAAAGGCATCGGCTCGCCAACCGAGCTCGTTGTGCTCGATGCCCCACTCGGTCACCTGCCGATCCACGGCCTGGTAAATTTGTTCCTGGGCCGCGTTCACTTCCTCGACCACCTGGGGACCGCCGCCGACGATGTTGAGGGCTGCCCAGGTGAGCAGCGCCGCGACCGGGCTGAGATCGGAACCGTAGGCATCGCAACCGATGCGGGCCGCCTCGAACGGGACCGACCCGGCCCCGCAGAAAGAATCTCCCACCCTCGGCCGATGCCCGAAGCGGCGCTTCCCCAGTTGTTCCACCAGCTCCGGTAAAGTCGAAGCCGTGGTCCCCAAATGGGCGTTGATATCAGCCCAGGCTTCCGCTGACGGCCCTTCCACCAGTTGCTCGGGGCGAAGGCAATACTCGAGCTTTTTGGAATAGGGGAGCCGTTCAAAAATGCGCAGCTCGAGATCAGACCTGGCTTCGGATGCGTATTGGCGAAAGCGCTTCAGCCGCTCCTGGGCGTCTTTCTTAGCGGGGCCGGCCTTGATGTTTGGTACCGTCCGGGTGGGCGCGCCCTCGAAGATCTCTTCGGCTTGCGCCGGTGGCATAACGGCGTGGGCAATTTCGGGATCGGACTTCCATGCAGCCGTGCCGGGTTGAAAGAATTGCTCCCGTTCGTTTCGCGTGGCGTGCTCATACAGGACCTCGACCGGCACTTTGGCTTTCTTGCGGCGCCTCAGGGCCTCCCGGTCCATGGTCATGAGCTTGAGAAAGACCTCTTTGTCTTTTGCCGGGTCGTCCGAGGCGGGCATCAGCAGACCAAGGATCGCGGCCCGAACCAGGACCAGCGGTTTGCGCCCCCACCACTTGCCAAGGCCCGTCAGGGTCTGGCTGTAATTGGCCTTGCGCTCCTTGTAGCTTTCGGCCGAAAGCCTGGCGACGGGGAACTGGGTTTCGATAAAGCAGCGGGCGTGGGCCAGCGGCAGGTCATTCATGCGTCTTCCTCTTGATCTTCGGTGGGGCCCCCCGGCAAATCCAGTTGATCCTCTCGGGCAGCGGGGGAGCGGGCTGCCACTCGTTTGAAATACTCGGGAATCACGGCTTCAGTGGAAGGTCGGCCGGTAACGGGGTTCTCGGTCAGCGCAAAGCGAACCGCTTTGCGCCAGCCCCGACCGCGACCCTGGATGCCATGGCCGGTGGCTGCGGCGGTTTGCGTGTACAGCCACCACCGCTCTTCCGGCACCAGGCCGTCCCAGTTGGCGAGGGCAGCAGGTATGAGGGCCGGGTCGGCGTCTTCGATGGCCCAGGCAATCAACACCAGTTCTTTCCCCAACTCGCGACGCACCACGTTTGGGCCGGTACGCCACGCTCCGGTGCGCAGCCCCATTCGTTTCAGCCGCTGATTGAAGTGGGCCCGCAGCTCGTCGGCAATCACATCCCATTTGGGCCGCGCAAGCCGGCAGCGAATTTGCCCCTCCAGGCGCGTGCCAAGGGTCATGGGAGTGGGGCCGGTCGCTGGGTCCCACGCGAAGTGTTCGCTTATGATCACGGCGTCCGTGTTGCTCCGCGGAATATCCACCAGGAAATAATGGGCGCTCTCATCCGGCTCGAAGCCAAACGAGCCGGCCAGCATATTCGCCACGGCCTTGCGGCTCATTGCTTGACTTCCTTGTCTTGGAGCTGGGTCTTCACTTCAGCCACCCAGTCCATAAGGTCTTGCCCCGTCTGGAAGTGGATCGCCTGGGCCGACAAGGACACCTGCCCGGGCTGAAGCTTGCGAATGGCCTCGAGGGACTCCTCCAGTACTGCCGGGTCAATCTGTTTGGCTTCGGCTGCATTCAGTTCAATCCATCCCTTGTCGTTGCTGTCGCCGTGGATGGCAATAGTGATCCCGGCGGGGCGGGCTTGGTATTTTTTCAGTCGCCCCAGGAACTCATAGGAATCCCTGGTGCTGCTGAACGCATGCGGGCGCAGCCAAACGGCAGGGCTTTTCGAGTCTATGGTTGTACCCGATCCAGGCTCAATGGGGATTGCGATCCGCAGCACCTCCGATTCAAGCCCGTCCGCCTGGGCAACGGCGAGCACCATCGAGCTGCCGTCGGGCACCACGAAATCACCCTCATAGGTCGCCCCGAGTGTCTTCGGGTTGGAGCCGTCGGTGGTGTAGCGAATCTCGCCCGTGGGGGCGGCCCTGAGCTCAATGCACCGGTCCGTGCCATTCTGGTAGATCCGGTATTTCAAGGTGATCCGATTGGTCCAGCTGGCCGCAGGCCCAGGTTCGTGCAATCCGCTTGAATCTATCGCCAAAAAGGAGACCCGGGTCTCCCTGGTCCTGAGGGTTCCACCGTCCAGCCTGGCCGACGCCGGGGTCGCCACGGCGCCGATGTCATAGAAGACAACATCCGCATGCACCGGGGTGATGCGCAGGGTCACTTCGCCGGTGTCGTCATCGCGGGTCAGTTCCCGAATCTGCACCTCCGTCCTGGGTTGCGGGAAAGGCCCCTTGTCCACATAGCCGCCGTCTTCACGCCAGATGTCCTGATGGATACAGCGGGCCTTCAAATTGTCGAGGCTGTTTGGATGATGCCACGGCCACATGGGGTTGGACGCCGCCCGGCGCTTGATCTCGACCCACTGCATCTGCTGCACCGTGAACAGGCGCTGCTCGCATTTCTTGCGAAAGGTATCCAAGTTGTCGTCAGTGAGGTCCTCGAATTTTTTGCGCTGCTTGAGCAGATCGAGAATCTGCTGTTCGCCGCTGTACTTGTTGCCTTCAAAATTCATGGTGAATTCCGCTTTGGTGAGGTCGCCGCCAAAAGGGTACCACAGGACTGTGAAGGACTCCCGCACGGCGGCATGAAAATTGTGAGTGATGCGGTCTTGAAGCTCTCGGCCCTTCACCATCTGCGGGTCGTTGCCTGAGAGTTTTTCAGCTTGCAGGTCGTCGACAATTTGCT
>CAZREY010000210.1:0-5141 GCA_964599015.1 uncultured Thiobacillus sp. | reverse complement strand
CAGGAGAGCGCGACCATGTCCGACCATGAACCCGCAGGCCCCGCCTGCATGCCCCGGCGAGCGCCGGACTACAGCAACGTGCGCGTCATCGAACTCCAGCCGGAACCCATGCCCGCCGATTACCGCGCCGCCATGAAGCTGGCGGAGAAGCTTGCCGGGGAGGCCATCGGCGACAACATGCTGATCTCCTGGTACGACCGGGACCGGGACTTCGAGTCCCCCCAGCACAGCAGCGAATGCCACCAGGACAGCGCGGTGCCCGGCTACGTGGACTACGGACTGAACCATGGCGCCCGCCTCAAGGTGGACATCGGCGCGGGCCGTTTCGTGTTCTTCTTCATGCCCCTGGATGACCTGTAGCCCCATGAGCCGCGGCACCTACGAGGAACTGGTCTGGCAGCTCGCCCGTCTGCCCGGCGGCATGGAGGCGGCCATGCCGGACTTCTTCGACCGGCTCTTGGCGAAGCCCGTGGAAACGACGGCGGCGGGGGAAGTCTGGGCCCTGCACGGCGGGGCCGGCCTGGAATTGGACGGGGACCGATTGCGCGTCCGCCTGGGCGATGAAATCACTCCCATCGCCACCCTGCCCCGGGCCCTGCTGGACGAAGCGGGCAAGGCACGTCTCTCTCCCCTGCTCCTGGGCCTGCTGGCCCTGGCCACGGGGGACATGGATGGCGACCGCCGCCTGAAGGCCGTGTTGCCCCAGGTGGACGGCGCCGCCAAGGACCTGATGCTGATGACGGTATGCCGCCTGTGCGGCTAGGCGGCTAACGCCAGGGAAATACGCTGGAGCCCGCCTGGATCAGGCTGGCGGACAGTACCCGGGCCCCCAGCATGTAGACCCGGCCGGGCTGGCGGTCCTCCCCCGAGGTGGAATATTCGAAGGCGAATTCCCGGTAGAAGCGGGCACGCTGGTTCTCGTCCCGCCGCAGGGCCAGCTTGCGCAGGGAAACGGAGGCGTCCAGAAACTGCACCCCGGCCTGGGCGCAGGCCCTTTGCGCGGCCTGCAACGCCAGTTCCCGTTTCTGCAGCCCGTCCCACCATTGCCAGGCGACGAAACCCAGCACGGCGAACAGCACCCACTCGAGGCTCATCGGGCGACGCTCCGGTCGCGGCGAGGCCCCTGGGCGGATCTCATGGCTGGGGGGGCGCGTCGTTGCGGATGGGGGGGCGCAACAGGGCGCAGACGGGTTCCTGGCGTCGGCGGATGGGAGGCCCGCCGGCGGGCCGCGCACCTGGCACGGCACCGGCCTCGGCAGCCGGCTGGGGGGCGGAGCGGGCCATGGGCGGCGGCGCGATCTCGGGCAGGGGGACCGCCTGCAGGTCCCGCTTGATGAAGCGCTCGATACCCGCCAGCAGCCTTTCCTCCTCCGGCGCCACCAGGGACACCGCCAGGCCGGAGGCCCCCGCCCGGCCGGTGCGGCCGATGCGGTGCACGTAGTCTTCGGGGGAATAGGGCAACTCGAAATTGAATACGCAGGGCAACTCGGCGATGTCGATGCCCCGGGCGGCGATATCGGTGGCCACCAGCAGGTGCACCTTGCCCTGCTTGAAGCCGTCCAGGGCGGCCAGGCGCTCGATCTGGGCCTTGTCGCCATGGATGATGCCGGCCTGGATGCCCCGTTTGATGAGCCTGCGCCCCAGCTTGTCGGCGGCGATCTTGGTACGGGTGAACACCAGGGCCTGGGGGATGTCCCGGGCCTTCACCACCCGCACCAGGGCATCCAGCTTGTCGTCTTCCTTCACCTTGTGGACCACCTGCTCCACGGTTTCCGCGGCGGTGTTCTTGCGCGCCACCTCTACCTTCAAGGGGTTTTGCAGGAAGCTCCTGGCCAGCCCCACGATGCTGTCGTCGAAGGTGGCGGAGAACAGCAGGGTCTGGCGCTGCTTGGGCAGCAGATCGAGGATGCGCTTCAGATCCGGCAGGAAGCCCATGTCCAGCATGCGGTCCGCTTCGTCCAGGACCAGGAACTGCACCTGGGAAAGCTGCACCACCTTGCTGCCGGCGTGGTCCAGCAGGCGGCCGGGGGTGGCCACCAGTATCTCCACGCCGGTTTTCAGCGCGGCCTCCTGGGGCTTCATGTCCACGCCGCCGAACACCACGGTGCTGCGCAGGGGAAGGTGCTTGCTGTAGGACACCACCGATTCATGCACCTGCAGGGCCAGTTCCCGGGTGGGGGCCAGGACCAGGGCCCGCACCGGATGGCGGGCCGGGGAGGCGCTGGTATTGGCGTGCCGCAGCATCTTCTGCAGCAGGGGCAGGGCGAAGGCGGCGGTCTTGCCGGTGCCCGTCTGGGCCTGGGCCATGAGGTCCCGCCCCGCCACCACCAGGGGAATGGCCTGCTTCTGGATGGGCGTGGGTATCTTGTAGCCCATTTCCTCCAGGGCCCGCAGGATGGGCGGCGCCAGGCCCAGGTCGGCGAAAGTGGTGGCCACTTCCAGGGCTGGTGCGTTTTGTTCGTCGATCTCCATCTGCAATCCCACTAAATGTCCCGCCAATCCAATCCATCTTCCTGGTCCGCCACGGCGATCCAGTCCCGGGTACAGCCCAAGGCCCCCGCCAGTGCGGTGCGCGCCAGGTCGGGGCTGTTGTTTTCCTGGGACAGGTGGGCCGCCACCACATGCTTCAGCCGGGGTCCGGCCACCTTGCCCAGCAGGGCCGCGGCGGCCTGGTTGTCCAGGTGGCCGTAGCGTCCCAGGATGCGCCGTTTCAGGCCCATGGGATAGGACCCCGCCTCCAGCATGGCCACATCATGGTTGCATTCCAGGGCCAGGGCATCGCATTCCAACAGCACGGCTTCCACATGGGGCGTTACGTGGCCGGCGTCCGTCAGCAGGCCGAAACGGCTGCGCCCATCCGAGAACACGAACTGCATGGGCTCCCGGGCATCATGGGGCACGGGGTAGGGCGTGATTTCCAGATCGCCCAATGGGAAAGCCCCATGGTCCAGGATGACCCGCGCATCCTCGGGGGCCTCCCCCGCGGCGGCCAGCATGACCTGGCTGCCATGGCTCATCCACACCGCGCATCCCGCCTTGCCGGCCAGCCTGGCCGCGCCCCGCCCATGGTCGCTGTGTTCGTGGGTCACCAGGATGGCGTCCACCTCGTCCACCGTCACGCCCAGCCGGGCCAGTCGCTTCACTGCCTCCCGGGGGCCGAAGCCGCAGTCCACCATGACCCGGGTGTTCCCCGCCTGGACCAGCCAGGCATTGCCCTTGCTGCCGCTGCCCAGACAGGCGAATCGCACTTAGGTCGGCTCTTACTTGAACTGCTCGAACAACAGCGTGGCGATGCGGTTGCCGGTTTCGTTCCTGGCCGGCGCGCCGTCATCCATGTAGACGCCCGCCTGGGTCCTGGCGTCGTCGCCCTTCACGCGGATCTGGTAACGCAGGGCCTGGACCTTCTTGTCGTCGCTGCTCCAGAAGGCCAGCTTGGACAGGAAGCCCTTCTCCTTCTTGGTGTTGGCCTCCGGATCGGCATAGCGCACGTAGTACACGCCGGCGGCCCGGTCCCGGTCTTCCACGGTGAAGCCGATGCGGTCCAGGGCCAGGCCGATGCGCCGCCAGGCGCGATCAAAGGGCTCGGGCAGGGACACCCCCGGCACCGCGTCGCCGCCCTTGACCAGGGTGGCCTGGGGCAGCGCGCCTTTTTCCGCCAGGAGCGTCTGGGCCCGGGCATCCTCCACGCCGAAACGCACCATGAGCCGGCGCAGCATCTCCGCCTCCAGTTCCGGGTCCGCCGGGCGGGGCTGCCACACGGTGCGGCCCTGGCCCTGGTCGCCGCCGCTCTGGGTGCCTTCGAACACCTCGTACATGCCCCTGTGGCTGATGTATATCTCCGTCTGGCCTTCCGCGGTGGTCTCCAGGCGGGTGCGGAACTTGTCCCGCTCGGCGGTGGAATAGAGGGAATCCAGGGCCTTGCTCAACAGGCTGCGCAGGGCATCCTGGGGAATCTTGGCTCGGTTCTCGGCCCAGTCCGTCTCCATCACCCCGGCCTCGGGGGATTCCAGGGAGATGATGAAGCCCATCTCCTGCCAGAAATCCTTCACCACCGGCCAGACTTCCTGGGGGGGCAACTGCACCGTCATCCAGCGCTGGCTGCCCGCCCGCTGGATGCTGACCTTTTCCACCTGGGGCAACAGGGCCTGGCTGCCTTGCTGGGGCTTCGCGCCCCGCTCCTTGTCGTAGGCGGAGAAGGTGGCGGTGCCTTTGGGATTGATGTCCGGTACGGCAAAACGGTTGTCGCCGGATGGCATCACCAGATCGGGCGGCGCCTCCAGGGGGGGCAGGCTGCCGGCGGACTTGTAATCGATCTTCTTGCCCTCCATCACCGAGCAACCGGCCAGGGACAGGGTCAGAAGGACCAGCAGGGGCAAAGGACGCATGGCGGGGAACCTCACGGTGAATCAGTCTCCTAGATTGAACCGGCTTCCCGGAGCGCGGCGCGCAGAGTGTCGTGGAAGGCCGCTGACAGGGGAACCAGGGGCAGGCGGATGCCGCCTTCGATGCGCCCCATCTCGGCCAGGGCCCACTTCACGGGAATGGGGTTGGCCTCGACGAAGAGCTTCTGGTGCAGCCCCAGGAGGCGGAAGTTGATCTCCCGCGCCCGGACCAGGTCGCCGGACAGGGCCGCGACGCACATTTCATGCATCAGGGCCGGGGCCACGTTGGCGGTGACGGAAATCACGCCCTTGCCCCCCAGCAGCATGAGGACCATGCCGCTGGCATCGTCGCCGCTGTAGACCGCGAAATTTGCCGGCGCCCGCTTGATCAGGTCCGAGCCCCGCTCGATGTTGCCGGTGGCGTCCTTGATGCCGATGACGCCGGGCACCTGGGCCAGGCGCAGGGCCGTGTCGTTGCTGATGTCGGAGGCGGTGCGGCCGGGCACGTTGTACAGGATCAGGGGAAGGTCCACCGCCTCGGCGATGGCGCGGAAGTGCTGGTAGAGCCCTTCCTGGGTGGGCTTGTTGTAGTAAGGAGCCACGGACAGGCCCGCGGCCGCCCCGGCCTGCTTGGCGCACCGGGTCAACTCGATGGCCTCGGCGGTGGAGTTGGCCCCCGTGCCCGCGATGACGGGCACGCGGCCGGCGGCCTGCTCCACCGCGGCGGCGATCAGGCTGCAATGCTCCTCGGGATCGACG
>CAZREY010000209.1:0-5153 GCA_964599015.1 uncultured Thiobacillus sp. | reverse complement strand
CGGTGAATCCTTGAGGAGCTTGTTCGCTTCTTCCCCTGTGGAAATCAGCAGCAACAAGTTGTCCATGAAGTTGACTCCCAGGTCCATGCTGCCTTCCACGCCACCGCTGCCGCCCAACAATGGCGCAAATGCGCGATCCGCACCGATGGCCACCACGGCATCGAGCCAACTCAGCTGGTCGTCGGGAAGTTCATTTCTCAGAATTTGCAGTTGTTGCTGTTTCAGGGACGCATCGCGCTTGGTGACTTCCGCCAGTTCTGTTTGCCGCTCCTCCGTCCATGCCTTGGGGTGGGCCTTCTTCTCTTTCTCCAATTCTTTTTTTCGTGCTCGGACCTGATTCATCTCCTTGAGCAGTCCGAAGTCATCCAGAACAGCAATCAAGGATCGGTATTGCTCCAGGCGTGGAGATACGGATTCCCGAAATAGCCGCAACAACTCCGGCCCACGCCGGGTGGAACCCTCACCCTCCTCGCCCTCCAGATAACCCGCGCGGCCGTTCCACGGAGAAAGGATCGGCGTCGGCCGATATTCCTCCAGGAAAAAACGAGTCAATTCCTCCAGGCTCAACCGGGTATGGAGGACGAACCGTTCACCCTGCCAGCTTGCCTTGGCCTCCGGGTCTTTCTGCTCCGCCACCAGGCGGAAGATGCCCAGGGCCTTGAGGTAGTTCGCCAGTGGGGTGGGCGTGCAGCCGGCGAGAATCAGCTCATTCATGGCGGTCTCCCTGTTGTTCGTCACGCGTCGCCCGCCAGTCGGCGATGCGTACCAACGCTTCCCACCATGCCAGGCGGAAGGGTCCATGCCGGGCCAGCAGCCTTTGGGTGCGGGCGGTCCAGCTTTCACCCTGCTCGCCTTCGCCCAGTTCCATGAGCGCCAGCCGCAATCGGGTTTCCGGGATGGCTTCGCCGTCGAAAGCGAAGGCGGGCAGGAGGTCGTCTTCCCAAACGCCCCGGGCGAAACGCTGGCCTTGGGGCGCTTCCCTCTCTTCCGGCAGGGCGCGCAGGCTCATGCGCACCTTGCCGTGGTGGGCGGCGATGAGGTAGGCGACGAGGTCGGCGTCCGCCTCGCCGTCGTGGGCTTCCAGCCAGGCCAGCAGGGAGGCGAGTTCGTGGCGGAAGTGGCGGCGTTCTTGGAAGCGGGGTGCTTCACCCTGGCAGGTGGCATAGGTCGCCCGGCCACCGTAGTCGGATTTCGCCCAGAGCCGGCCCGCGTCCAGGCGGGAATGGGGGTTGGCAAGGAGCATGGACTGGAAGGCGGGATGGGATTTGCCGACGTCATGCCAGCGGGCGGCGCGGGGGACGGCGGGATGGGGTTCGCCCAGCCGCTCGCATAACGATCGGGCTGCCTGGGCGACATGCTGAAGGTGGTCGGGCAGTGGAACGGGGATGGCCTGCCGGGAACGCCCGTCGTCGTCATAGGTTTCCTGCTGGCGGGCGGGGGCGGGCGGCAGGGTTTCGACGGGTTGTTTGGCGTCGTGTCTGAAGCCGAGGTCGGGGTCGTAGCCGCCTTCTCGGGCACGCAGCAGGAGGGTCATGCCGGGTCTGGGGGCGCCGTCGTGCCTGACCCAGCGGCCATCCAGGCTGTCCCGCCGCCATTTCTCGCGGTTCTTCAGCGCTTGCGCCTGGCTGATGGAGATGGGGCATAGCTCGTCGCGGGCGGGCGGCGGCTGGTCGCCCGGCTGGTCCGCGAAATCGCGCCAGAAGACGAACAGCGGCGGGGTGTCGCTGTCGCGGATGTAGTCGGAGACATCCACATCGAAACCGGAGAGATCAGGGTCGGTATTGAAGAGATCAAGGAAGTCGCGCCGGCGCAGCACGGCATGGATCGGAGCGGCCTCGTCGGTGGGCGGCAGGTGGGCGGGGCAGGCACTTTCCATACCCTGGAGCTTGGCCCGGGCGGCGGTCAGGGTTTCCGGGACATACGGCGGAGCGGATTTGTCGTCGGCGAGGTCGATCACGAACACATCCGCGCCCTCTTCCACTTCGCCATGCCGATTGCAACGACCGAAGCGCTGCACCAGTGAGGCCCAGGGGGCGAGCTCGGTAAACAGGGTTCGGCTGGTCAGGTCCACCCCGGCTTCGATGGCCTGGGTGGCAATGAGGATGCGGCCTAGCGAAGGCGGGTTTTCCCGCATGCTGGCCTCGATGGCGCGGCGTTCGGCGGGGCGGAAACGGGCATGTAGCAACAGCTGCGCTGGGGCTGCCTCTTTCCCGGCCAAGCGTTTCAACTCCTGATAGAGAGATTGAGCGCGGTCCACCCTGTTGAGGATGACCAGGGTGGTGGTTCCGGGTTGATGGGCTGCCCGTACTTCCTTGGCCAGGTTAGGCAGATAGGTCTTGTCGCTGGCGGTGATGGGGGCTGTCCGGGCGGGGTGCAGGCGTTTGGTCGCCTGGATTCGCTCTCGCACCGCCGGCAATTGCCGTTCGGATTCCCCCAGCGACAGGGTGGTGAGCCCATCGATGTGTGGACGTAAATCGACGCTGGCGAGCCATTCCCGGTTGAGGGTGGCGGAAACCCAGAGGCTGCGGCTCGATTTGGCCAGGTTCATGCCGCTCCGGAAGGCGTCCAGTTGGGTTGAGGTGGGCAGTCCCGCGCCCATGAGTTGGATTTCGTCGAACACCCAGAGCGCGTCGTTGTGCAGGAAGGCGAAATGTACCGGCCATTGGTAGCGGCTCATGCCGTAACCGCGCATGAGGGCGCGGGAGAGCAGCATGTCCAGAGTGCCGATGAGGATCATGTCTTCCTCCGGGTGTTCGGCCCAGGTTTTCAAATCCTCCGCTCCGCCCATGAGCAGGTGCACGGATACCCTGCCATCGCCGGGCTCACCCAATTGACCCAGATTGTTCAGCCAGCGAGAAATTTCCCTATGGGTTTGCTCGACCAATACCCGCATGGGCAAACACCAGATCAGGCGACGGGGGGTATGGGGGTCGTGTTGGATGCGCCGTTTCCAGACCCAGGCCAGAGTTACTGCGGCGGTCTTGCCCATTCCGGTTGGGACATCAAGCAGGTCTGGCCACGTCTCTTGCGCCAAACGGCTTTGATACGGATACGGAATGTCCTTGCTGGACATTGCAGCCTGGAAAAACTCGTTGAATGTCATTCGCCCCCCTTGTTGAATATGCCGATACGCACATCCACGGTGTCATTCGATAACCTAAATCTCACACTCTTCACCCATGGCACAGTTCTCATCTCTACCTGTCAGGTGGGCAGGAATCCTCGCAAGCCAAAGGCTCACCAGATGAGCCCACAAAATCATTTTTCGGGCTGCCCCCCCAGAAACGCCAAGCCCCCGTCTCGCGGGGGCTTGGTTGTTTGGATTTGTTGTGTGGCGTGGGCTTTTTCCTCTTCGCCGTCTCCCGTGATTTCGGCCTAGCGTATCACGGTGCCGCCGCCGCCACCGCCTGGGGTACGCGCTCGATGAGCCGGGGATCGAAGGGCTTGGGAATGATGTAGTCCCGCCCGAATTCCAGCTTCTCCAGGCCATAGGCCCGCAGCACCTCCGCCGGCACGGGTTCCCGGGCCAGGGCGGCCAGGGCCTTGGCGGCGGCGATCATCATGGGCTGGGTGATGGCCTTGGCGCGGGCGTCGAAGGTGCCCTTGAAGATGTAGGGGAAGCCCAGGACGTTGTTCACCTGGTTGGGGTAGTCGGAGCGGCCCGTGGCCATGAGGGCATCGTCCCGGCAGGCGTGGACCTGGGCGGGGGTGATCTCCGGGTCCGGATTGGCCATGGCGAACAGGATGGGTTTGGCGGCCATGGACTTCACCATGTCCTGGCTCACCAGGTTGGGGCCGGACACGCCGATGAACACGTCGGCGCCGGCCATGGCGTCGGCCAGGGTGCGCATGTCCGTTTCCTTGGCGAATTCCTGCTTGTGGGCGTTGAGGTCCGTGCGGCCGCTGTGGATGACCCCCTTGCTGTCCACCAGGGTCATGTTTTCCTTCCGGCCGCCCATGGCGATCAAGAGGCGCATGCAGGCCAGGCCGGCGGCACCCGCCCCCAGGCAGGTGAGCTTGATCTCGTCCAGCTTCTTGCCCTGGACCTCCAGGGCGTTGATGAGCCCGGCGCACATCACCACGGCGGTGCCGTGCTGGTCGTCGTGGAACACGGGGATGTCCAGCCTCGCCTTCAGCGCTTCCTCGATCTCGAAGCAGTGGGGGGCGGCGATGTCTTCCAGGTTGATGCCGCCGAAGGTGGGGGAGATGTTCACCACGGTCTCGATGAAGCTTGCCACGCTGGGGGCCTGCACCTCGATGTCGAACACGTCGATGCCGGCAAAGCGCTTGAACAGGATGCCCTTGCCTTCCATCACCGGCTTGCTGGCCAGGGGGCCCAGGTTGCCCAGGCCCAGGATGGCGGTGCCGTCGGTGATCACCGCCACCAGGTTGCCCTTGTTAGTGTAGCGGTAGGCATTGGCCGGGTCCTCGGCGATGGCCCGCACCGGCTCGGCCACGCCGGGGGTGTAGGCCAGGGACAGCTCCGCCTGGGTGGCGCAGGGCTTGGAGGATTCCACGGAGATTTTTCCGGGACGGGGGAATTCGTGGTAGGCCAGGGCCTGGGTCTTGAGATCGGACATGTTGGTCACCGCGAAGGAGCAGGAAAGGATTGGTAAAATCGAGTGCTTATTTTCCAACGAAACCCTTCTTCAGGCCATGAACAATCCCTTCGACTCCCGCCAGACCTTCGACGCCGGCCACGGCACCATCGGTACCTACTATGCATTGCCCCAACTGGAAAAGGCCGGCCTGGGCCGGATTTCCCGCCTGCCGGTATCCATCCGGGTAGTGCTGGAATCGGTGCTGCGCAACTGCGACGGCAGGAAGATCACCGAGCAGCACGTGCGGGAACTGGCGGGCTGGCAGCCCAATGCCTCCCGCACCGAGGAGATCCCCTTCGTGGTGGCCCGCATACTCTTGCAGGACTTCACCGGCGTGCCCCTGCTGGCCGACCTGGCCGCCATGCGTTCCGCCGCCGCCCGCCAGGGCAAGGACCCCAAGAAGGTGGAACCCCTGGCGCCGGTGGAACTGGTGGTGGACCACTCGGTGCAGGTGGACGTGTTCGGCAAACCCACGGCCTTGCAGCAGAACATGGAGATCGAATTCCAGCGCAACCGGGAGCGCTACCAGTTCATGAAGTGGGGCATGCAGGC
>CAZREY010000208.1:0-5200 GCA_964599015.1 uncultured Thiobacillus sp. | reverse complement strand
ACGGCCACGCCAACCACGCCGGCGGAGCCAGCGCCTTTCAGTACGTTCCTACGCAAAGTGTTCATGTTTTCTCCTCGGATCAAGTTCGGCTTACAGGCCGTAGATGAAGTCGACAACCTTGTTGAGTTCTTCCTCGGTCAGCAGCTGGTGCTTGCCGAAGGGGGGCATCATGCTGGCGGGATTGGTGGCGGTGGCATCCCATATCTTGGCGCGCAGCACGGCCTTGTCGGGGAAACGGGCCTGCATGGCGATCAGGGGCGGACCGCTGTTGCCGGTCTGTTCCGCGTCGGGCAGGGTGGGGAAGCCGTGGCAGGCCAGGCAGTTGCCCTTGGAACGGTTGTAGCTGATGTCCTTGCCGGACTCTTCCTTCTTGGCGCCCTGGGCCATGGCGCCGGTGGCAAGCAGCGCAGCCAGCAAGCCGGTGATAACGGAAGCACGTTTCCGCGCGAGATTCTTCATCTCCTCGTCTCCTTCCTCGTTGAGTGCTAAGACAACCACGAAATGTGGGTGGCATCCCTTATGGACCGGCGAACCTTATCGCCGTCACCGCCGCGTAACAAGTCCCTTGGTACGACTTTAGTACGATCGAATCCGGTCCAGGTATTTTGCTACCAAGGCGAGAAAACCCCGTCAACGCCGCTATTTCTCGGGCTCCTTGCCCTGCCTTTCCTTCAATTCGCGCAAGCGGGCATCGATGATGGACTGGGTGAAGAAGTCGCTGTTCTTCTGCCTCTGCGCCTGTTGCAGCTGTTCGATGGCCGCGCCGACCCGACCCTGCAATACATAGGCCTCCGCCTGGGCAAGATTGGCCTGGGGCCCTTGGCCCAGGGCCTGGTGGGCCTCCGCCGCCAGGGTATGGAAGCGGATATCCGAGCGCCATATCCGCTGCTGGTCCCGGATGAGGGCCAGGGCCTCGGCGGGTCGATTCGCCCGCAGCAGGGCCCGCGCGTGGAGGTAGGCCAGGGGGCGATAGCCACTGAAGCGCTTGCGGGCATGGCCCAGCACCTCCGCAGCCGCGGGAGCCTGGTTGGCGGCCAGCAGGATTTCGCCATGCAGGAGGGTCACCAGGGGGGAACTGTTGGCATGGGGCGCCAGGGCCTTGTGGGCCTCGCGGGCACGGGGGAGATCATTCGCGCGCAGGGCCGCGTGGGCCAGTCCATACCAGTCGCCCGCATCCGCGTGTTCCTTGACCCGGGCCTCGAAGCGGGCCAGGGCGTCCCGGACCTCCCCCTCTTCCGCCTGGACACGGGCGCGCACGAAAAGGTATTCCAGGCTGTCCTCGCGCTGCTGATAGGGCATTTGCGCCAGGCGGTTCTGCATGTCGGCAATGCGCTCGTAGGTGAGGGGGTGGGTGCGCAGGTAGGCGGGGGCGTTGTTTTCGTACAGGCGTCCCTGGGCCTGCAGGCGCTCGAAGAAGCTGGCCATGCCCTGGGGGGAATACCCCGCCGCCGCCAGGGTTTGCAGGCCCACCCGGTCCGCCTCCCGCTCGTTCTCCCGGGTGAAATCCAGCTGGCTTTGCATGCTGTAGGCCTGGGAGGTGGCCAGGGCGGCCTGGGTGACGTCGCTGTTGGAGCGGGCGGCCAGGATGGCCACGGCCAGGGCCAGCAGGGAGACCAGGCTGGCGTTCTTCTGGGAATCCACCATGCGCGCGATGTGGTGCTGGGTGACGTGGCCGAGTTCATGACCCAGCACACCCGCCAGTTCCGATTCGTTGCGGGTGGCGGAAATCAGCCCCGTGTGCACGCCGATGTAGCCCCCCGGCAGGGCGAAGGCATTCAGGGACGGGTCCCGCACCGCGAAAAACTCGAAGCGCATGCCGGGCTCCGGGGAGGCGCTGCCGAGCCGCTCTCCCAGGCCCGTCAGGTATTCCAGAATCACCGGGTCGTCGTGGTACTCGCCGCTGTCCCGGATCTGGCGCATGATTTCCCGGCCGATGCGCTCCTCGTTGGATTCGCTCAGGGTGGCGCGGGATATTTCCCCCAGATCCGGCAGATCCAGGGCGTGGGCGGGAACGGTGAAGCACAGCACGACGGCCATGAGCCGCAGGGCGGGAAAGGGACGCAGTGCACGCATGGGGGCTATGATAGCCGCCCTCCCCATCAGTTCCTTCCCCATGAGCCAATTTACACACTTTGACGATCAGGGCCGCGCCGTGATGGTGGGCGTGGAAGCCAAGGCCGAGACCCACCGGGTCGCTGTCGCCTCGGGCCGCATCACCATGCGGGCGGAGACCCTGGCCATGATCCTGTCCGGCAATGCCAAGAAGGGCGACGTCCTGGGTGTGGCCCGGCTGGCGGGCATCATGGCCGCCAAGCGCACACCGGACCTGATTCCCCTGTGCCACCCCATCGCTCTCACCAAGGTCAGCGTGGACTTCACGCCCGACGAGGCCGGCAACGCCATCGACTGCGACGCCCGGGCGGAGACCGTGGGCCGCACCGGCGTGGAGATGGAGGCCCTCACCGCCGCCGCCGCCGCCCTGCTCACCATCTATGACATGTGCAAGGCCGTCGACCGGGGCATGATCATCGAAGCGGTACGGCTGCGGGAAAAGCTGGGCGGCAAGTCGGGCCACTGGCGGGCGGAGGCATGATGTCCCACGTAATGGACAGGCCTTATGTCCATGATCTGTCCCCCGCGCAATTGCGGGCGCTCCAGGCGGAAACCGCCGCCGGCCTGGGCCTGGCGCCCAATTTCCACGATGTCCTGGGGGACGGTTCGCCCGGGCCGGAGATGGCCGTCATCCCACCCGGCGTCTTCGACATGGGCGCGGCCGATGACGAACGCGGATTCGGCGAGCAGGCGCGGCGCCATGTCGGCATCGATCGCCCCTTCGCCCTGGGGCGTTACTGCGTCACCGCCGGGGAATTCGAACGCTACGCCCAGGCCACCGGATTCCACTGGGCCGAACACCTGATGCGCGGCGAGGGGCGCCAGCCCGTGACCAATATCGACCGCGTTCAGGCCAAGTCCTACCTGGACTGGCTCGGCGCGGAAACGGGCCAACGCTACCGTCTGCCCACCGAGGCGGAATGGGAATACGCCTGCCGGGCCGGATCGGCCACCCGGTACTGCTTCGGCGACGAACTGGGCTGCGGCGAGGCCAACACCGGTTCCTTCCGCCTGGAGGGCCGCGGCACCCAGGGCTGGCGCCGTTTCCTGCCATTCTGCGCGCCCATGAGCCAGGCCATCGACGTGGGCTGTTATCCCGCCAACCTGTGGGGCCTGCACGACATGCACGGCAATGTCTGGGAATTCACCGCCGACGCCTGGATAGGGCCCATCGACCCGCTGCACTCCGCCAAGCTGGATCAGGAGGGACTCTGGTATGTGACCAAGGGCGGCTCCTGGTTCGAGTCCGCCTGGCAGTCCCGCTCGGCATCACGCAAGCCCCGTCGTGTCAATGAACTGGATACGAACCTGGGTTTCCGGGCGCTTCGCGAAATTCAATAAACAGACACTTTAATCCATTTGAATCAAAGGCTTATTGCATTTCTCCGAGCGGGTGCTAGAGAAAGACAGGGTGACGGATGTCCGGACCACCCCATGAAACCGAGAGGAGAATGCAAATGCTGGATATCAACAAGTTGGTGATGGCGGAAACCCTGGCTCCATGCGAAGCGGACGCCTATCTCAACGACCTGGAGCCCTGGAACGAGGAGCAAGCGCGCCAGATGGCCCGGGACGAAGGCATGGAATTGTCGGATACACACATGGATGTGATCTGCTACCTGCGGGACCACTTTTCCGAATGCGGCCAGGCCCCCAACGCGCGCACGCTGCTCAGGGCCATGGAAGAGGCCTACGCCGACCAGGGGGGGCGCAAATTCCTCTATGAACTGTTCCCGCGCGGGCCCGTGACCCAGGGTTGCCGCCTGGCTGGACTGCCCACCCCCGGCGGCAATATCGACCCATCCTTCGGCAGCGTCCACTGAGGCCCCCCCGCCGCACGGCGCGCCAAAAACAATGGCCCGGGCGGCGGACCGTCCGGGCCATCGCCTTGATCGCCCCCCTACCTGAAGCGGCCCATGGTCCTCATCACCTCGCAGGGGTCGCCCTGCACCGGAGGCAATGCCACGTTCCTCTCCTTGGCGCGTCTGTCCAGCTCCAGATAATGGCCCTGCATGTAGGTGCGGCATTCGTCAAAGTTCTGCATGCCCTGGATGCGCGCGGTATGGGTCTTGCGCTCCTCCGGCGTCATCAGTTGGGCACCGCGGATGTTCTCGCCGCCGGCGTACCACGGAAAGGCCTGAGCCTGGGGCGCCAGGAACAGCAGTGCAATGGCTAGGCGTTTGCGCATGAAAAAGCCCCGTATGAAAACGGGGCCAGTGTAGTACAAAAGTAATACTCAGACGCAACCGGTGGGCTTGGGCGTGCCGGCGTAACGACCCGCCTGCTTGGCCGGGCCGTAGGGGAACAGGTCGAACAGGAATTTCTTCTCGCCCCACTCGGGACCGAACTCCTCCTTCAGGGCCTTCTGCAGCATGCGCAGGTTGGGGGCGGTGCCGTACTCGTTAAAGTAGTCGCGCATGTAGTGGATGATCTTCCAGTGGTTCTCACCCAGTTCCAGCTTGTCCTGCGAAGCAAGGTACGCGGCCACGTCATCGTCCCAATCGGACAGGTTCACCAGATAGCCTTCAGGATCGGTTTCCACCGTGCGGCCGTTGATGTTCAGTTCCATGTTTCTTTCCTCTCTTCACCCGGTTGTATGTGATTCACCGATGACTTCAGTCATCAAGTTGGACTCATTCTATTTATTGTTGAGTATTAAAGTCAAGTATTGCCCCAGCCCCGCCCCGCCCCTAAAATTCGCGGGTCTATTCGGGACACCCAAAAACAGGAGAGATCGACAATGGAACACCAACTGCCCCCCTTGCCCTACGCCATGGACGCCCTGCAGCCCCACATGTCCAAGGAAACCTTCGAATACCACTACGCCAAGCACCACCAGGCCTATGTGACCAACCTGAACAACCTCATCAAGGGCACGGACTTCGAGAACAAGTCCCTGGAAGACATCGTCAAGTCCGCCCCCGCCGGCGGCGTGTACAACAACGCCGCCCAGGTGTGGAACCACACCTTCTTCTGGAACTGCATGAAGCCCAACGGCGGCGGCGCTCCGACCGGCGCGCTGGCTGATGCCATCAATGCCAAGTGGGGCTCCTTCGACGAGTTCAAGAAGGCCTTCCAGGCCTCCGCC
>CAZREY010000207.1:0-5201 GCA_964599015.1 uncultured Thiobacillus sp. | reverse complement strand
ACGTGGAGAAGGCGGGGGCCGCCGTGGCGGCCATCCTCGCCGCCGGCATCATCCCCGCGGGCCTGGAGATGATGGACAACCCGGCCATCCGCGCCGCCGAGTCCTTCGTGCACGCGGGCTACCCCGAGGACGCCGCCGCCATCCTGCTGTGCGAGCTGGACGGCACCAACGCCGAGGTGTCCGAGGAAATCCTGCGGGTGCGCCAGCTCCTGTTGGACTCCGGCGCCACCGAGGTGCGCACCGCCCAGGACGAGGCCCAGCGCATGCGGTTCTGGGCCGGACGCAAGAATGCCTTCCCCGCCGTGGGCCGCCTGTCCCCGGACTACTACTGCATGGACGGCACCATCCCCCGCCAGCACCTGGCCCGGGTGCTGGCGGAGATCAACCGCCTGTCCGAGGAATACGGCCTCAAGGTGGCCAACGTGTTCCACGCCGGCGACGGCAACCTGCATCCCCTCATCCTCTACGACGCCAATACACCGGGAGAACTGGAAAGGACCGAGGAGTTCGGTCGCCGCATCCTGGAGTTATGTGTCGAGGTGGGGGGCACCGTGACCGGCGAGCACGGCGTGGGGGTGGAGAAGCTGGACGCCATGTGCAGCCAGTTCGCCGCTCCCGAGCTGGGCCAGTTCATGGCGGTGAAGGCCGCCTTCGACCCCGCCGGCCTGCTCAACCCCGGCAAGGCCGTGCCCACCCTGCACCGCTGCGCCGAGTTCGGGCGCATGCACGTGCATGGCGGCAGGCTGGCGTTCCCGGAACTGCCCAGGTTCTAGGCATGAGCAACGATATTTCCTCCCAACTCCAGGCCCGGGTCCGGGCCGCCCAGGCCGACAGGACGCCCCTGGCCATCCGGGCCGGCGGCAGCAAGGCCTTCTACGGCCGCAAGGTTGTGGGCGAACCACTGGATGTGTCCGGCCATGCCGGCATCGTCAGCCACGCCCCTAAGCGGCGTTGGCCGCACAAGGCCAGATGCTGCCCTTCGAACCACCCCATTTCAGTTCCCCTCCCCCGCAGGCGGGGGAGGGGGTAGGGGAGAGGGTCGGTGTGCGAGCCACCGTCGGCGGCATGGTGGCCGCCGGCCTGTCCGGCCCCCGCCGGCCCTGGGGCGGCGCGGTGCGGGACGCGGTGCTGGGGGTGAAGCTCCTCACCGGCAGCGGCGAAATCCTCAACTTCGGCGGCCAGGTCATGAAGAACGTGGCGGGCTATGACGTGTCCCGCCTCATGGCCGGCAGCCTGGGCAGCCTGGGGGTGATCCTGGAGGTCTCCCTGAAAGTGCTGCCCCGGCCGGTGAAGGAAATCACCCTGGTACAGGAAACCGATGGACAGACCGCCCTGGCGCGGCTCACCGCCTGGCAGGGCAGGGCCTGGCCCCTGTCCGCCAGCCTCCACGACGGCGAGCGCCTGTGGCTACGCCTCTCCGGCACCCATGCCGGTGTTAATGCCGCCCGGGAGGCCCTGGGGGGCGAGGAAACGGCGGACCTGTCCCTCTGGACCCGGGCCCGGGAACAGAGCCTGCCGTTCTTCCAGACGGACAAGCCCCTGTGGCGCCTGTCCGTGCCGCCCGCCACACCCTTGATGAATCTGCCCGGCGCGTGGCTCACGGAATGGGGCGGGGCCCAGCGCTGGCTGCTGTCCGAAGCCCCGGCCGCCCATGTTCGCGCCGCCGCCGCGGCGGCGGGGGGCCACGCCACCCTGTTCCGGGGCCATGACGGCACGGGCGAGGTGTTCCAGCCCCTGTCTGCCTCCCTGCGGGCCCTGCACACGCGCCTCAAGTCCGCCTTCGATCCGGCGGGCATCCTCAATCCCGGCGTGATGTACGAGGGGCTGTAATGGAAACCCATCTGCCCCAGGACCTGCTGGATACGCCCGAAGGCCGGGAAGCCGAAGCCATCCTGCGCGCTTGCGTGCATTGCGGTTTCTGCAACGCCACCTGCCCCACCTACCAGATACTGGGGGACGAGCTGGACGGTCCCCGGGGCCGCATCTACCTGATGAAGCAGATGCTGGAGGGGGAACCGGTGACGGCGGAGACCCGCCTGCACCTGGACCGCTGCCTCACCTGCCGCAACTGCGAGACCACCTGTCCCTCGGGCGTGCGGTACGGCCGCCTGGTGGACATCGGCCGCCATGTCGCCGAACTGCGCGCGCCCCGGCCCCTGGCCGAGCAGGTGGCGCGCAAGGCCCTGCGCACCGGTCTGACTTCGCCGGCCCTGTTCGAGCCGGCCCTGAAAGTGGGGCGCCTGGTGCGGGACTGGTTGCCTCATTCCCTGAAGGCCCACGTGCCCCCGGCTGTGCAAACCCGTGCCCGCCCCGGCAACGCCCATGCCAGGACCATGCTGGTGCTGGAAGGCTGCGTGCAGCCGGGCCTGGCGCCGGAGACCAACGCCGCCGCCGCCCGGGTGCTGGACCGCCTGGGCATCCGCCTCATGGCCGCCGCAGGGGCCGGCTGCTGCGGCGCCATCGACCAGCACCTGTCCGCAGCCGACGCCGCCCTGGCCGCCATGCGCCGCAACATCGACGCCTGGTGGCCGCATATTCAGAAAGGCGCCGAGGCCATCGTCTTGACCGCCAGCGGCTGCGGCAGCCTGGTGAAGGAGTACGGCCACCACCTGCGCCTTGATCCGGCCTACCGGGACAAGGCGGCCCGGGTGTCGGCGCTGGCCAGGGACCTGTCCGAGGTGCTGGCGAAGGAGGACCTGGGCGGCATCCGCGTTGCCCAATCCAGCCGCGTGGCCTTCCACCCTCCATGCAGCCTCCAGCACGGCCAGCAGGTGCGGGGCGTGGTGGAGGACATCCTCACCCGCGCGGGCTTCGAGCTGGTGCCCTTCGCCGAGTCCCACCTGTGCTGCGGGTCCGCCGGCACCTATTCCCTGCTCCAGCCGGAGTTGTCCCGCGCCCTGCGGGAGCGCAAGCTGGGCCACCTGCAGGCCGTCCGGCCCGAGGTCATCGCCACCGCCAACATCGGCTGCCAGATGCATCTCGCCGCCGGCGCCGACGTGCCTGTGGTGCACTGGATCACCCTGTTGGAGAATGCAGCCTCCCAATAAATAAATATCAGGGAGGTTGCATGGCCATCACCGACTGGCCCGAGGGGGAGCGCCCCCGGGAGAAATTACTCCAGCGCGGCGCCTCTGCGCTTTCCGACGCCGAACTCCTGGCCATCTTTCTGCGCGTGGGGGTCACGGGCAAGAGCGCCGTGGCACTGGCCCGGGACCTGCTGGCCCATTTCGGCGGCCTGACCCGCCTGTTCGGCGCGCCCCGCTCCGAGTTCGCCGCCTTCCCCGGCATGGGACCGGCCAAGTACGCCCAGCTCCAGGCCGTGCTGGAGATGGCCCGCCGGGCCCTGGGGGAAGAGATGCGCCAGGGGGATGCTCTGGGCTCCCCCGGCGCGGTGCGGGACTACCTGCGCCTGCACCTGGGGGGCCTGGGCCACGAGGTGTTCATGGCACTGTTCCTGGATGCCCAGAACCGCGTCCTGGCCCGGGAGGAACTGTTCCGGGGCACCCTCACCCAGACCTCGGTCTATCCCCGGGAAGTGGTGAAGCGGGCCCTGGCCCACAACGCCGCCGGCATCATCCTGGCCCACAACCACCCTTCCGGCGTGGCGGAGCCCTCCCAGGCGGACCGCTGGCTCACAGACCAGCTCAAGGCCGCGCTGGGCCTGGTGGACGTGCGGGTGCTGGACCATTTCATCGTCGCGGGATCAAAGGGCTTGTCCTTCGCCGAGCGAGGTTGGCTTTGACCCGTGGATAAAAGTCGTGCTATAAATCGCGTCCTTTTTGCGTAACAGAACTCCCCTGGGGTACGAATCATGGCCCGTGTATGCCAAGTAACCGGTAAAAAACCGATGGTGGGAAACAACGTCTCCCACGCCAACAACAAGACCAAGCGTCGCTTCCTGCCCAACCTGCAGAACCGCCGTTTCTGGGTTGAGAGCGAGAACCGCTGGGTGCGTCTGCGTGTCACCAACGCCGCCCTGCGCCTCATCGACAAGAAGGGCATCGACGTGGTCCTGGCCGACCTGCGCGCCGCCGGTGAAGTCTAAGGAGAACCATCATGGCTAAAGGCGCACGCGAAAAGATCAAGCTGGAATCCACCGCCGGCACCGGTCACTTCTACACCACCACCAAGAACAAGAAGACCATGCCCGAGAAGATGGCCATCATGAAGTACGACCCCAAGGCGCGTAAGCATGTGGAATACAAGGAAACCAAGCTGAAGTAAGCCGGTTTCCACAAACAAAAAGCCCCGCTTCGGCGGGGCTTTTTGTTTGTCCCGGGGCATTGCCTCGTCCGGTCCGGGTTTCTAACCTGGACAGGTATGGGATGAATCGGGAGAGGTTTGTCTATGGCTTCACGAACCGGATACGTTGTGCCATTGCGGTACTGGGCGATGGTTTCGCTGCTGCTGGCGGGTTGTGCATCCCCTTCGGCCACAATGCCAGAGGCCGCCCGGGAACTGGCCACGCAACAGCGCCTGGATGAACTGGAAAGGCGCGTGCAGCGCCTGGAAGGGCGTCCGCCCGTGCAGGAGCCCTACCGGAACCGGGAGGAGGTCCTGGCCCACATCAAGGCCTTGGAAACCGAGCGGGCCAGGTTGTTGGTCAAATACACGGACCAGCACCCGGCCGTGCGGGACATCGACCGCAGGCTGCTCATCCTCAACGAGCAGCTTGGGATGATGAAGGAATGATCAGGCGTAGCTGCGCAGCTTGAGGGAGAACCGGGACAGGGCCTCGATGCCGCTTTCCTCTGCCTTGCTGCACCAATCCTGGAGCTGGAACACCAGTTGTTCCCGGGTGGCGGAGGATCGGCTCCAGATGGCCGCCAGTTCCTGGCGCATCTGGTATATCTGCTTGAGGCGCTCGCTGCCGGCCAAGACCCGGGCCAGGGATTCCCGCTCATCCGTCTTGAGGTCGGCCTTGTCCAGGTTCAGCCAGCGCATCACCCGTTTGCGATCGGGCATGTTGTCGCCCAGCCTGGCCGCTTTGGCCAACTCCTGGCGGGTGATGGACCGTATGGCCCGGGCGTAGCGGGTGAGCACGTCGTAGCGATGGGTGATGACCGCGTGCAGCAGTTCCGCGTCGCAGAAGTGCTTGATCTCGCCCCAGCGCACCCGGGGCGCAACTTTCTTCACGTTGGCCAGGCCGACGATTTCCATGGAGCGGATGTAGAACCAGCCGATGTCGAACTCGTACCAGC
>CAZREY010000206.1:0-5220 GCA_964599015.1 uncultured Thiobacillus sp. | reverse complement strand
ATCCTCATGTGTTCCGTGATCCGGGTCAGGTCCTGCTGGCTGGAGGCCAGGTTCTTCAGCAAGTTGCCGCTGTTCAGGCTCTGCACCATGGACATCAGCAGATTCTTCATCTGTTGCTGGGTGTTGGCGGCCATGTTCTCCAGCAGCACGTTCTGGTTTTCCAGACCCTTGTGGAAGCCGCCGTGCAGCCCGTTGGGCATGGACTTGCGATAGAACTTGCCGTCCACATGGTGACGGAAGGTGGTGGTCTGTTCCCGGTTGAAGGTTTCCAACTGGTCGAGCATGTCGTTCAGGTGCCAGCATAGGCGGCCGATCTCGGTGCTGTCATCGATGTGGGTGATGCGTCGCTTGAAGCGGCCGGCGCTGACTTCCCGCAGGGCCTCGGTCAGGTCGGCCAGGGGCGTCAGCCACGCGCGCGAGTTGACCTGCAGCAGGCCGGAAATGACGAAGCCGGTGGCCAGCAGGCTCAGGGGCAGCCATTCGAAGCCATGCATCAAGACATGGACAACGATGCTGGTGGCCAGCAGCACATTGAAGGCAGTGGCGTAGAGGATGAATCGCTTGCGCAAGGGCAGGTTGGACATGGGAGGCCCTTAAATGGAGAGGACGAATTCGGCGTAACTCATCTGCTTTTCGGCAAGCAGGTCGGTCAGATACCTGAGGGAGGCGGAGCAGGCATCCTTGGGGCCGGCCTTTTTCTCGATCTCCAGCATGGTCTGGTACACGCCGGCCATGAGCTTGACAGCCTCGGCACTGGGTTTGCGGCGCACGGAGGTATATCCAAGGACCTGGCCATCCTTGCCGAAATCCGGCGTGACGTTGGCGAGGACCCAATAGAAGCTGCCATCCTTGGCCATGTTCTTCACGTAGGCATTGCACTCATCCTTGCCCTGGATGGTGTCCCAGAGGAACTTGAACACGCCCCGGGGCATGTCGGGGTGGCGGATGATGTTGTGCTGGCTGCCCAGGAGTTCTTCTTCCGTGTAGCCGGAAAATTCGATGAAGATGCGGTTGCCGTAGGTGATGAGGCCCTTCAGGTCGGTCTTTGAGACGATGAAATCGTCTTCCCGCATCACTTTTTCCACCGAGGTGGGCGTGATGTTTCGATTTTTCATGCTCGCTCCATCCGTGTGGGTGGCCGCACCCATCTATGTCGAATGGTATAGATATCGGACACGCAGCCGAAATATTGAGCCCAATCTGGTTCAGGACAGCGCGATGGCCAGGTAGGTGACATACAGGGTGCCGTTCACCGCCAGCATCCACACCCGCAACTGGCCCCGTCGCAGCATGAAGCGCAGCCAGGCGGCGGCGATGAGGGTGATGATCACGCCGGCCAGCACCTCCTTCTGGGGTGCCCAGGGCGTGAGCAGGATACCGATGGCGGGCAGCAGGGTGCCCTGGAACACCATGGCGCCGGTGATGTTGCCGAAGGCCAGGGTGTCCTTGTGCTTGCGGATCCAGAGGATGGAATTGACCTTCTCCGGCAGCTCCGTGGCGATGGGCACGATCATCAGGGACAACATCAGGGCGGAAATGCCCAGCAGGGGCGCCGCCGCCTCGATGCCGTGGATGAAGCCCTTGGCCCCCGCCACCAGCAGGGCCAGGCCCGCCGCCAGCTGGATGAGGATGGTGGCCCAGTTGGTGGGCAGGCCGATGCGGGCCAGGAACATGGGCTCCTCCGCCTCGGTGGCGTGGCCGTCCTTCACCAGGGCGGCGGAGGCCTTGAGGGTGAGCAGCACGTAGAAGAAGTAGATCAGCACCATCACCACCCCCAGCATGGCCCGGATCGCCGGGTTTTCATGGGGCACGAACAGGGCCACCGCAGCCAGCGCGAAGGCGCCCAGGAAGAAGTCCAGGTCCCGGGCCAGGCCGGTCCTCTCCGGCGTGAGGTGGCCGTGGGCGCCCCGGCGCTTCCACACCGCCAGGGCCATGAGGAACAGGGACAAGGTGGACAGCATCAGGGGGGCGCCCAGGATGGCGCCCACGCCGATCTCCTCGTTGAGCTGCTGGTTCTGGGTGCCGGCGAAGATGGCCAGCAGGGGCACGATGGTCTCCGGCAGGGCCGTGCCCACGGCGGCGAAGATGGAGCCGGTGACGCCTTCTGAGATGCCCAGCTTTTCCCCCAGGTGCTCCAGGGCGTTCACGAACACCTCGGCGGCGATGAGGATGAGGATGAGGAAAAGGAAGAGTTCCAGGGCGAGCATGGGGGGCTCCGGTTGAAGGACGCGGGATTGTAATGTGCGCGGGTGTGAAAGGGGCGGCGTCGGGGCGGGGCTGCGCTACCATCTCGCCATGTCAGCACTGGAACCCCTGGACGAATTCCACTACCACCACCGCCTGCGGGACGCGGGTGGCACGGCCCTGGTGCTGTTCAGCAGCCCCACCTGCGGCACCTGCCGGGTGGTGGAGCGGCGCCTGCCCGGGGCGGCGCCCAACGGTGTGGCCCTGTTCAAGGTGGATGTGCAGATCAGCCCGGCCCTGGCCAGGGCCCACGACATCTTTCACCTGCCCGCCCTGCTGTTGTATCGCCATGGCGAGTTCCATGCCCGCCTGGCGTGCGAGATTTCCCCGACCGCCCTCGAGATGGCGGTGATGGAGGCCCTGGCGGCACCGGCCCAGGAGGAACCGTGACGGTGGGGCCGGAACTCGATGGCGAAGGCTGGCTGGCGGGGGCGCGGCGCGTGCCGTCACCCAACTGCGATGGACGGCCTGACGGCGAGGCCATCCGCCTCATCGTCGTCCACAACATCAGCCTGCCGCCGGGGGAGTTCGGCGGTCCCGGGGTGGAGCAGCTGTTCACCAATCGGCTGGATCCCGCCGAGCATCCCTACTACGCGGGCATCCGGGACCTGCGGGTGTCCGCCCATTTCTTCATCCGCAGGGACGGGGAGCTGGTGCAATTCGTGCCCTGCGGCCTGCGGGCCTGGCATGCGGGGGCTTCCTGCTGGCGGGGGCGGGAGCGATGCAACGATTTTTCCATCGGCATCGAGCTGGAAGGCACGGACGAACTGCCCTTCACCGACCTGCAGTACGAGGTGTTGAATGCCCTGTTGGGAGTGCTGCGGGGGGCCTATCCCATCGAGGGGATAGCTGGCCACTCGGACATCGCGCCGGGCCGCAAGACGGACCCGGGGGCGTATTTCGACTGGGGCAGAGTGAAGCCTGTCTAGGCCGCCTGGGCGGGGATGGTGGCGCCGACGCGCTTGATGCGGTTCTTCTCATCCACGTAGACCAGCCTGGGCTCGTACTGGGCCACTTCCATTTCCGAATACACGGCAAAGCTGGCGATGATGAGCACGTCTCCAACGGCCACCCTGCGGGCGGCGGCGCCGTTCACCGAGATCATGCCGGAGCCCCGCTGGCCGCGGATGGCATAGGTGGTGAAGCGTTCGCCGTTGGTGACGTTGTAGATGTCGATCTGTTCGTACTCGTGGATGTCCGCCGCCTCCAGCAGGAGTTCGTCGATGGCGCAGGAGCCCTCGTACTCCAGTTCGGAGGCTGTGACGCGCACGCGGTGCAGCTTGGATTTCAGCAGGGTGCGTTGCATGGCGGACAGGAATCAGAAAATCGGGCGGTCATTATACCGATTGCGCCTTGCCTACTAAACAGGCAGATCGATTTCCAGATTGTCGATGAGCCGGGTGTGGCCCAGATGCGCCGCCGCCAGCACCACCAGATCCCGTCCGCCTGGGGCCGGGGGCA
Organism: uncultured Thiobacillus sp.; assembly: GCA_964599015.1. GTDB lineage: Bacteria > Pseudomonadota > Gammaproteobacteria > Burkholderiales > Thiobacillaceae > PFJX01. Next base: position 1,515 of record CAZREY010000206.1, on the reverse strand, counting down.
TCAGGGTATGCCGGTCGCGGACGGCCACGTAATCCACTTGCCAGCCGTGTTGCGACAGGCGCTCCGCCGCGTCCCGCTCCAGCCGGGCAAAGTCGCGCTCCCCCCGTTGCAGGCGGCTGGCGACTTCCCGCAGCGTTCCATACAGTCGCGGCGCCTCGGCCCGTTCATTCGTGGAAAGATAGCCATTGCGGGAGGAGAGGGCCAGGCCGTCCTGGGCCCGCCCGGTTTCCCCCTCCAGGATCGTGATGGGCAGGTTGAACTGTCGCGCCATGCCCTTGAGGATGAAGAGCTGCTGGTAGTCCTTCTTGCCGAAGGCGGCGTAGCGAGGCCGGACCATGTTGAACAGCTTGAGCACCACGGTGCACACCCCGGCGAAATGGCCGGGCCGGAAGGCGCCGCACAGTTCGTCCGCCAGGGGGGGGATGACTGTGTAAGCCTGGGGTTCCGGGTACATCTCGTCCTGGTCCGGAGCGAACACCAGGTCGCAGCCTGCCGCTTCCAACTGCGCGCAATCCGCCGCCAGGGTTCGTGGATAGCGCGCGAAGTCCTCGCCGGCGCCGAATTGCAGGGGGTTGACGAAGATGCTGGCCACCACGGGCTGGCCGTGGGTCCTGGCCAGTTCGACGAGGGACAGGTGGCCGGCATGGAGGTTGCCCATGGTGGGAACGAAGGCGATGTCCCCCGCCCCTTCCAGGGCCTGGCGCAACTCCGTCACGCTGTGGACCAGCCTCATGGGAACTGGTGTTCCGGCCCCGGGAAGCTGCCGTCCCGCACGGCCTGGGCGTAGCGCCCCACCGCGTCCGCGATGCCGGTGGCGCCGGCCATGAAGTCCTTGGCGAAGCGGGGCGGCCTGGGAGTCATGCCCAGCAGGTCCTGCAACACCAGCACCTGGCCGTCACAGTCCGGTCCGGCGCCGATGCCGATGGTGGGCATGGACAGGCAGTTGGTCACCTCCGCCGCCAGCATGGCGGGAATGGACTCCAGCACCAGCATGGCCGCGCCGGCGGCCTCCAGGGTGGCGGCGTCCTTGATGAGCTGCTCGGCGGCCTTGCGCTCCCGTGCCTGGGAGCGGTAGCCGGTCTGGTTGACCGACTGGGGCAGCAGTCCCAGGTGGGCACACACCGGGATGCCCCGCGCTGTCAGGAACTCCACGGTTTCCACCATGACCGCGCCCCCCTCCAGCTTCACCATGTTGGCCCCCGCCGCCATGAGCCGGGCGGCGCTGGCGAAGGCCTGGCCGGGGCTGGCCTGGAAGCTGCCGAAGGGCAGGTCGGCCAGGATGAAGGCACCCGCGGCGCCCCGGGCCACCGCCTCGGTATGGTAGATCATGTGCTCCAGGGTGACGGGGAGGGTGGTGGCGTGGCCCTGGACGGTCATGCCCAGGGAATCCCCCACCAGCAGGATGTCCACGCCGTTTTCGGCCAGGATGCGGGCGAAGCCGGCGTCGTAGCAGGTGAGGGCCACCAGCTTTTCACCCTGAGCTACGCGTTTGAGAAGTTGGGGCAGATACATGCT
>CAZREY010000205.1:0-5256 GCA_964599015.1 uncultured Thiobacillus sp. | reverse complement strand
GATAGGGCCTACGTCCTCACCAACAGCCACGTGGTGGAGGACGCCCAAAGCATCCGCGTGAAATTCCATGATGGGCGGGAGTTCGACGCCCGGGTTAAGGGCACGGACCCCAAGTCCGATGTGGCCGTGCTGGAAGTGGACGCCCGGGGCCTGCCAGCCCTGAAGTGGGGGGATTCGGGCAGGCTGGAGGTGGGCGAGTGGGTGGTGGCCATGGGCAATCCCTTCGGCCTGTCCCACACCCTCACCACCGGCGTGGTGAGCGCCAAGGGCCGCACCAGCCTGGGCATCAATGACTACGAGGACTTCATCCAGACCGACGCCGCCATCAACCCGGGCAACTCCGGCGGGCCCCTGCTGAACCTGGACGGGGAGGTGGTGGGCATGAACACCGCCATCTTCAGCCGCAGCGGCGGCTACATGGGCGTGGGCTTCGCCATACCCAGCAACCTGGCCCGCACCATCGCCGAGCAGCTGTTGGCCCAGGGCAAGGTGGTGCGGGGCTACATCGGCCTGGCGGTGCAGCCCCTCACCAGCGACGTGGCCGAGGCCCTGAAACTCAGGGAGCCGCGTGGCGTGCTGGTGAACCAGGTGTACGCCGACTCTCCCGCCCAGCGGGCGGGCATCCGCCCGGGGGACGTGCTGCTCAGCTTCGACGGCCAGGACCTGGACGATGGCGGCCATTACCGCAACCGGGCCGCCCTGGCCCGGCCGGACAGCATGGTGCGCCTGGGCCTGCTGCGGGATGGCCAGCCCCTGGAGGTGCAGGTGAAGGTGGGCAGGCTGGACGAGTCCGCCTCGGAACGGGCCGGGGCCATTCAGGCCCTGGGGCTGTCCGTGCGAGGTCTCACGCCGGAGGAAAGCCGCCGCCTCAGGCTGAACGAGGCGGTCATCGTCATCGGCGTGGAGCCTGGGTCCCTGGCCGCCCTGGCGGGCATCGGCCCGGGAACCTTGGTCCTGGAAGTGAATCGCAAGCCGGTGGGCACCACCACGGCATTCACCGCGGCGCTGGCGGAATCCGAAGGCAGTGTCCTGCTGCGCATCGCCGACAACGGCCGCAGCCGTTATGTGACCCTGCGCTGGCGCTGATCCTCCAATATCGAAAGTGATTCATGCCGACCCAAGACCGTTTTCTCGTACGCCTGTTCTGGCTCACCCTGGCCGCGGCCCTGCTACTCCTGATCTGGCGCGGCGTGCCCGATATCGGCGGCTGGTTTGCCCCCAGCCCGGATGCCACGCCCCGCACCGTCACCGCCCGGGGCGACCTGGCGGCGGACGAGAAGGCCACCATCGAGCTGTTCGAGAAGGCCAAGGATTCCGTGGTGTTCATCACCACCCGGGCGGAGGTGATGGACTTCTGGACCCGCAACGTATTCTCCGTGCCCCGGGGCACGGGCTCGGGCTTCATCTGGGACGACGCCGGCCACGTCATCACCAACTACCACGTGGTCGAGAAGGCCAGCGAGGCCACGGTGAAGCTGGCGGACGGGCGCACCTTCAAGGCGGCCCTGGTGGGGGCCTCGCCGGCCCACGACATCGCCGTGCTGAAGATCGGCGTGGGCTTCAAACGGCCGCCGCCGGTGCCCGTGGGCACCAGCGGCGACCTGAAGGTGGGGCAGAAGGTGTTCGCCATCGGCAACCCCTTCGGCCTGGACTGGACCTTGACCAACGGCATCGTCTCGGCCCTGGACCGCTCCCTGGGGGGTGAAAACGGCCTGACCATCGACCACCTGGTCCAGACCGACGCGGCCATCAACCCGGGCAACTCCGGCGGGCCCCTGCTGGATTCCGCCGGCCGCCTCATCGGCATCAACACCGCCATCTACAGCCCCAGCGGCGCCAGTGCCGGCATCGGCTTCGCCGTGCCCGTGGATACGGTGAACCGGGTGGTGCCCCAGCTGATCCGGGATGGCAAGGTCATCCGCCCGGCCCTGGGCATCGAGGTGGACGAGCGCCTGAACCAGCGCCTGGCCGAATTCAGCGGCGCGGAGGGGGTGGTGATCCTGCGGGTGGCGCCGGGCTCGGCGGCGGAGCAGGCGGGCCTCAAGGGGGCCACCCTCGCCCGGGACGGCGGCATCGTGCCGGGGGACATCATCACGGCCATCGATGGCAAGGCCGTGGCGGACGTGGGCAAGCTGCTGGCCCGCCTGGACGATTACCGGGTGGGGGAGACGGTGAAGGTGACCGTGCGCCGGGGTGACCGGACGGTGGATGTGCCGGTGACCCTGCAGCCGGGGGCCTGAGGGGATGTTCAGGCAGCGGCATCGGCGGTCCATTGGCCGATGCGGAAGAGGATGAACTCCGCCGGCTTGATCGGCGCCACGCCGATCAGGCACACCAGTCGGCCGTTGTCCAGATCGGACTGGGTCATGGTGCTCCGGTCGCAGCGCACGAAATAGGCCTCTTCCGGCTTGTCGCCCAGGAGGGCGCCGGCGCGCCATTCGCTGTGCAGGAAGTCCTCCACGCCGGCCCGCATCCGCGCCCACAGGGGCTCGCCGTTGGGCTCGAACACCGCCCAGCGGGTGCCCGCCTCGATGGAGCGCTCCAGGTAGCAAAGATGGCGGCGCACGCTGATGTATTTCCACTCCGGGTCGGTGCTGAGGGTGCGCGCCCCCCATACCAGCAGGCCACGTCCGGGAAAGACCCGCAGGCAGTTGACCCCCTGGGGGTTGAGGAGGTCCTGCTGGGCCTGGGAAATGGCGGTTTCCACCCCTAGGGCGCTTCGTACCGGCTGGTTGGCGGAGGACTTCCAGACACCCCGTTCCCGGTCCGTGCGGGCGTAAATGCCGGCCAGGAACCCGCAAGGGGGCAGGGGAATGGGCTGGCCGGTGCGGGCATCCCGTCCCTGGAGCCAGGGGTAGTAGAGGGCGGCATGGCCGCTGGGGTGGGCGGCGGCCAGGGCGCGCACCCGGGCCAGGTCATGGCCCCGGCCGCTGTCGAGGATGGCCACCCGGTGGCGCAGGCGCTCGCAGTGGCGGATGAGATGGGGGATGACGTCCCGGGGGGCGGCCGGCGCGGCGACGATGGCGATATCCGGCAGGGTTTCCAGCCGCTTCAGGCCGCTTCTGCCGGGACTGGAGCGTCCGGCGTAGTCGACGGCATCCAGGAGCATCCCGTCATGGCCGCCTGCCAGGCGGCATTCAAAGCCCGGCATGGCCTGGGCGTTGTCGGGAGCCAGCAGGCCCACCGCCAGGCCGGGGGTGAGCCGGGCCAGCAGGTCGATGAGGGCCAGGCCGCTGGTGATGCCTTTTCCCGGCAGGATTTCGAAGGGCTGTTCCAGCAGGGTGTCGTCACTCGCGGGTCGCCGGGCGAAGCGGGCCAGCAGGGAATCCTTGCCGCCGGCGCCGGCATGGCGGGGGTCCGGGGGCAGGCCCGTCCAGGCCGGTTGTCCCCCATTGGGGGCGTCCACCGCCACCTCAACGGTAAGGATGCGGATTCGCCGCGTCGCCGGGTCCAGGCGGGCCAGGGGGATGGAGACGCCCGAGGCGGGCTGGAAGGACCAGGTGTTCCGGAGGTGGTTGAACAGGGCTCGGGCCAGAAGGCCGTTGCCGCCCCCGTGATCGTCGATGAGCACGATGTCGTGGGGGGAGAGGGCGGTCACCTGGGGCGAGGCGGCCGTGCCACCGAGGCGGTTGGGGCCGTGGCGGAAGCGCAGGCCGATGCCCAGGTTGCCCGCCTCTCCGGGAAAGCGGGCGCGGAACAGCAGCGCCGCGCCGGAGTCGCCGGAGTCGGGCTGGAAGAATGCCCTGCCGTGGCCGTCGTTGTAGCGGCCGGCGGTCATGGCGGCTTGCCGGTCCTTCGCCAGGGTGGCGGCCGGCGGCCGGTAGGGACCGCCGCCCAGTGGGCGGTAGATGCGGGCGATATGCAGATGCCGCCCGCCTTCCTCGAAGAAGGCGCGTACGCTGTACCAGGTGTAGTTGGGGTGGATCGGGCCCGGCAGGAACACCAGGTCCCGGCCGTCGCCGTAGCGCCGTTCGAACTCCGTCAGGCTGGCGATGACGGGCGGGGTCTGGACCACCGGGCCGTAGCGGGCCGGCCCGACGAAGGCGGCGGTGTCGGTTTCGACCCCGGTGATGGCCTTGGGGGCGAAGGCGGTCTCTTCCACGTAGACGCCGGGGGCGAGATATTCGGCCATGTCAGCGGGGCCGCCGTTTTGCCGCGCTGGAATAGATCATGTGCCGGTCCACGTTGACGTGGCGGTGGACGAGGCCCTCGGCCACCAGGGCGTCCAGGGCCCGGGACACCAGGTCTTCATCGCCCCCCAGGGACTCCGGCAGCCACCAGCAGGCAATGCCCTGGGCCGTGTCCGCGGCGCCCGGGTGCATGCCCAGGTAGGCCAGGATGGCCCCCCGGACCTGGGACAAGGATGTCTGGCTGGACATGGCTGCTCCTGGTTGAGGACAAGCCAGCCGAGGCAAACCCCATGCCAAGGATCCGTTCAGGAAAATGCTCTTGTGGATCAACGAGATGTGTGTTGCGGGCAAATTGCCGGTGGGGCGGGGAACACCCGGGTGGGGCCCGATTGCCGGTGAGGGTGGGTTGTCGCCAACCCGCCCATGGCTCATCCGGAACGGAATCGGGTGGCTTCGATGCCGTGGGCCTTCAACAGCTTGCCCAGGGAGCGGCGTTCCTTCCCCGCCAGCCGGGCGGCCTGGGTGATGTTGCCGCCGCTCAGGTGCATGAGGTGCTGGAGATGGGCGCGTTCGAAATCCCGCACGGCCATTTCCTTGGCCTGGTTGAAGTTGAGGATGGCGGGCTGGGTGCGGCGCCGGTCCGGCTGGCGGCGCCGTTCCGACTCGGGCTGGGCGCCGCGGATCATCACCATGGGGCCGTCGGACAGCAGGAAGGCCCGCTGGATGGTGTTTTCCAGCTCCCGCACGTTGCCGGGCCAGGGCTGGCTTTCCAGCCACGCCAGGGTGTCCGGGTGGAGGGGCTTTTCCGCCAGGTTGTACTGGCATGCCGCCTCCCGGATGAAGTGACGGGCCAGCAGGGTGGTGTCGCCCGGCCGCTGGCGCAGGGACGGGATGGCCAGTTCCATGACGTTGAGCCGGTAGCACAGGTCGGCGCGAAACCGCCCGTTCTCCAGGCTTCGCCCCAGGTCGGCATTGGTGGCGGCCAGAATGCGGACGTTGGCCCGGAGGGGTGCGTTGGCCCCCAGGGGCCGATAGCTGCCGTCCTGGAGAAAGCGCAGCAGGCTGACCTGGGCCTTGGCGGAGAGGGTGTCGACTTCGTCCAGGAACAGGGTGCCTCCTTCCGCCT
>CAZREY010000204.1:0-5296 GCA_964599015.1 uncultured Thiobacillus sp. | reverse complement strand
GCCTTGGCGACCGGCTTGGCGGCGGCCTTGGCGACCGGCTTGGCGGCGGCCTTGGCGACCGGCTTGGCGATCTTGGCCGTGGTGGATTTGGCGGCCACCTTGGCGGCAGGCTTGGCGACGGCTTTGGCCGCGGGCTTCTTGGCCGCCGGGACTGCCTTGGCTTTCGCCGGGGCCGTCTTCTTGGCCACGGGCTTTGCGGCTGACTTCACTGTCTTGGCGACGGGTTTTGCGGCGGCCTTGGCAGCCGGCCTGGCGGCCGCCTTGGCCGGGGTGGCCTTCTTGGCCACGGTTTTCACGTTCGCGGCTTTCCCCGCCTTGGCGGGCGCCTTGGCCTTGGCCGGGGCGGCTGCGGCCCTGCCGACGGGCTTGGCAAGCGTTTTAGCGGGAGATTGCTTGGTCTTGCCAGCGGGTTTCTTTGCAGCGTTAGCCACGTCGCCTCCTCTGTCTGATCAATGACTGCGCGTGAAAAGTAGCGGCGGATTATGCCATGTTCGGCTGAGGATCAACCCCCGTATAGCTTGAGGGGGTCGTTCGGATCGATGCCGTCCATGAAAGGCTTGCGCCGCTCCCGGTGGGTGACCTGATACATGCAGCCCATCCAGTTGCCCAGCACCGCCTCCCCGGTGTCGTGCCAAGTGTTGTCCAGATGGGGCGCCACCAGGGCTTCGGGGAAATCCGGCATGGGCTGTCCGCGGGCCATGGCGTCCAGGACCCGGTCGCGCCATTCCAGCAGGATGGCCTGCTCCAGGCGGGGTACGTAGTTGGCGGGAAAGGGCGGAAATTCCGGTAGCCTGCCCTGGGCGAACAGGAGGGCATCCCGCTTGAATTCCTTCAGCAGGGAGATGGTGTCGTACTCGGGGTGGCCCTGGAAGAACACCATGCGCAGGCCGTCGTGGCTGGTGGCCAGGTGCACGCCCACCTCGTCGCTTTCCACCAGCACCCGCAGGCCCGCGGCCTCGAACTGGGCGCGGGAGATGTCGTTCCAGCGGGAATGGGGCACGTCGAAGCGGGTATTCACGTCCGCCACCAGGGGGTGGCGGGGGTCCACCACCCGGTGGGGGAACACGCCCCAGCGCTTGCTGGGCTGCTTCACCCGGGGCTGGTTGTAGCGGAAGTGGAGCACGGCGTGGGTGGCCAGACAGGACAGCAGGGTGGTGGTGACGTTGTCCCAGGCCCAGTCGATGACCTCGCCCAGGGGGTCCCAGAAGGGCTCCCTGGACAGGTCTTCGCCGGTGACGTTGGCGCCGGTGATGATGAGGGCGTCCAGGCCCTCGGCGCGGATCTTGTCGAAGGGCTCGTAATACTTGGCGATATGGGCAGCGGCCTTCTCGCCCCGGGGAATGGCGTCCAGGGTGAAGGGGTGCACGTAGAACTGGGCGATGGGGTTGCTCTCCCCCACCAGGCGGAAGAACTGGCGTTCCGTGGCCTCCAGGGCGGCGTCCGGCATCATGTTGAGGAGGCCGATGTGCAACTCGCGGATGTCCTGGTGGCTGGCCCGGTCCTCCGGCAGGACGATGGTGGTGCCCGCCGCCTTCAGGCGTTGCAGGGTAGGCAGGTCGTTGTGGGCGACGATGGGCATGTCAGTCCTTCCGGGCGATGGCCGTCTCCACCAGGTCCAGGAAGTCCGCCTCGCTCTTCACCTGGGCAACTTCCTGGGAGGTGACGGTGTAGCCGTGGGGGCCGGCGATGGCCTCGTAGCGGGGCACACGGGAGTGGAACAGGCGGGGGAAGACCCAGCGGGTGAAGTCGTCGGGCTCGATCTGGGCCACGAACTCCAGGCCCTTCTCGTCCATGTACACGGGCAGGTGCTCCGCCAGGAAGGCGGGCCGGTAATAGAGGGGCTTGGGATCGCTCTGGGCGCGGCGGATCAGGGTGTCCTCCTCATCCTTGGTGGTGACCTGGATGTAGAGGATGAGGGTGTGCTCCGCCAGCAGGTCGATGACGGAATCGTCCTCCAGTTCGCACAGGCTGCCGCCCACGTCGTTGACGAAATGGTCGTAGCCGTAGATCTCCTGGGCCTTGCGGATGAACTCGGGCACATCCTTCATGGCGGCGATCTCGCCTTCCCGGTACAGGGCCTGGCGGCGGCTGAATTCCGGCAGGGACAGGCCGTCGACGTCCGGACTGCCCAGCTTGCCCACGAAGGAAAGCACGGGGCCCAGGTCCTGGATCTTGATGTTGTTGCGGATGTCGATCCAGTCGTTGCGCAGCAGCTCCTTGAGAAAGGGCACCCGCATGGCCTGCTGCTTGATCAGGTCCAGGATAGGCTCGTCCAGGTAGCGGGTGCCGATGCGGTAGTCGCCGGAGTAGTGGAACCAGTCGTGGCGGCGCAGCAGACCGGAAATGTAGGTCTTGCCCACGCCGGACATGCCCAGCAGGGTGATGCGCTTGGTTTCCCAGGCGCGGAAGGATGCGGGGGTGAATTTCATGCCTGTTGCTTGCTTTGCGTTTCTGAACCGGCCGTCAGTGTGCCTGCCGCCGCGGCGTGGGTGAAGTCTTCCAGCAGTTTCTTCACGAATTCCTCCTCCAGGCCGTCGGTGATAAACACGAAGCGGCTGCGCCGGTCTTCATCGGGCCAGGCCGCCAGCTCCGCCGGCGGATAGAACACGTGCTGCACGGCGTGTAGCACCGCGGGCCTGTCCCGCCCCTGGACGTTGACGATGGCCTTCATGCGCAGCAGCTGCTTGGCGCGGAAGGCGGACAGCATCTCCAGGGCGGCGCTCACCCCCTCCCACTCCAGGGGCACGTCGAAGACCAGGCTGAAGCTCCTGATGCGCTCGTCGTGGAGGGCGGGCTGGGCCGGCCTGGCCTTGGCCCCCAGCAGGCCGCCCGCCGCCACGGGCTTGTAGCGCTCCTGGGCCAGCCAGCGGGCCACGTCCGGGTGCTTGTCCGCCGGATTGAACAGGCCCAGGTTGAGCAGGGCGGCGTAGTCCGTCTCCCCTTGCAGGGCGACGATTTGCGGCGCGGCGGGATTCAGCGCGGTCAGGCGCGAGCGCAATGTATCCACCTCCTGCGGCCGGGCCAGGTCTGTCTTGGTGAGTACCAGCCGGTCCGCCACCGCCACCTGGCGCAGGGCCTCGGGATAGCTGTCCAGCTGCGCCTCCCCCAGCACCGCGTCCACGGTGGTGACCACGCCGTCCATGCGGAAGCGGGCGGCGATCCAGCGGTCGTTGAGCAGGGTGTCCAGGATGGGGGCCGGGTCGGCGATGCCCGTGGTTTCGATGATGACCCGCTCGAAGGGCGGCAGCTTGCCGTCGGCTCGGCCCATGGCCAGGTTCTTCAGGGTCGGCGCCAGGGAGCCCACCACCTGGCAGCACACGCAGCCGCCGGAGAGCAGGGCCAGGGGCCCCCGGGTCTCCTCCAGGAGCTGGTGGTCCAGGCCGATCTCGCCGAACTCGTTCATCACCACGGCGGTGAGGGGCACGCGGCGCAGGAGATGGTTGAGCAGCGTGGTCTTGCCGCTGCCCAGAAAACCTGTCAGCAGCGTCACGGGAATTGTTTGGTGTGCAACTTTCGTTTGCATTGAGATAGCCCAGCGGGTTTCAGTGCAGGCCCACTTGCCGCAAGCAAGTCAGGGCTCTTGACCGGCCGAAGCCATGCCCCGTCGGCGGTGTTGCGGGCAGAGGAGATTCAGGTTTCATTAAAGGAACCGTCCGGGAAAGCCGTCATTATAAAAACCGGCGCCGGCTTGACAGGGCGCCATTCAAAATTGAGGAGACACAGCATGGGATTGCTCAACTGGTTCAAGGCCCTGGCCAGCGGGAAGGAAATCCAGGAGCCCGAAGCGGAGGCCTCCGCCATGGCGGCCCCCGTCGCACCGGCCGATGATCCCGATTCGGGCAGGATCGCCGGCCTGGACTTCAAGGGCGCCATCGATGCCCACATGGCCTGGAAGGTGCGCCTGGAAAAATGCATGGCCGGCAACAACGAGGAGGGACTGAAGGTGGACGTGGTCTGCCGCGACGACCAGTGTGTGCTGGGCAAGTGGATCCACGGCCCCGGTGGCCATCAATTCGGCCATCTGCGGGAATTCCAGGAAATGAAGATGGAGCACATGCGCTTCCACCTGGCCGCGGGGGATGTGCTGGCCTGCTGCGTGGCGGGCGACAAGGATGGCGCAGCCGAGAAGCTCAAGTCCGGGGAATATCCCAAAGCCTCGGCCCGGGTGAAACTGCACCTTTCGCGGCTTTACGTGCACCTGACGGACCAGCCGCCCGCCCCCTAGGGCCCGCTGTCACCCCTGGCCATGGGGGCGGGTAGAATGCCGCGCCATGGCTGACAGAGAACTGCACAAGGGCCTCGCCAAAACCGCCCGCATCCCCATCAAGATCGTGCCCAAGCCCCGGGCGCGCCTGCCTGTCTGGATCAAGGCCAAGGCCCCCTCCTCCCCCGAAGTGGCGGAACTCAAGGCCATCCTGCGCCAGGCCAAGCTGCATACCGTGTGCGAGGAGGCCTCCTGCCCCAACCTGGGGGAATGCTTCCACCACGGTACCGCCACCTTCATGATCCTGGGAGACCTGTGCACGCGCCGCTGCCCCTTCTGCGACGTGGGCCACGGCAAGCCCCTGCCGCCGGACCCGGATGAACCCGGACACCTGGCCGAGACCGTGGCCGCCATGGGGCTCAACTACGTGGTCATCACCAGCGTGGACCGCGACGACCTGAAGGACGGCGGCGGGACCCACTTCGCCGCCTGCATCGGTGCCGTGCGGACACTGTCGCCCCGGACCCGCATCGAAATCCTCACCCCGGATTTTCGCGGCCGCCTGGAAGTGGCCCTGGACATCCTTGCGGCCGTGCCGCCGGACGTGATGAACCACAACCTGGAAACCGTGCCGCGCCTGTACAAGGCCTGTCGCCCGGGTGCGGATTACGCCCACTCGCTCACATTGCTGCGGGATTTCAAGGCGCGCGTGCCCGGTGTTCCCACCAAGTCCGGCATCATGCTGGGACTGGGGGAAACGGACGAGGAAGTGGTGGACGTCATGGCCGATCTGCGCGCCCACGGCGTGGACATGATCACCATCGGCCAATACCTCCAGCCCTCGGCACATCATCTGCCCGTGGAGCGCTTCGTCACCCCGGCGGAGTTCGCCCGGTTTGAACGCCAGGCCAAGGACATGGGATTCCGCAATGTGGCCAGCGGCCCCATGGTGCGTTCCAGCTACCACGCGGACCAGCAAGCCGCAGCCGTTTAGGCGCTCTGATGGCGATGAACAAAAAAGCCCGCATGCGCGGGCTTTCAGACTGCTGACAAAGCCCCCACGATTTGGGGGCTTTGTGTTTTCATGGGCTG
>CAZREY010000203.1:0-5302 GCA_964599015.1 uncultured Thiobacillus sp. | reverse complement strand
CACCCCCGACGCGGAGATGCCCGATGCCCTGGTCAACCGGGGCCTGCCCCTCCTGGCCGTGGGTTTCGACCGCCAGGACCATCGCTCCCTGGAACAGCGCATCATCGCCCAGGTGCTGGATGAGACCCGCATTCTGATCCGCCCCCTCAGCGGCGCGGCCCGGAATTTCCTCATCTACTGGACCGAGCGCTTCGAGGTCAGCAACGTGAAGACCCTGCTGCGTGGCAAGATGACCGGCGAGCGGCCCGCCGCCCTCATCAGCCGTCTCACGCCCATGGGGGCCTTCGGCCGCCTGGATGTCCAGGACCTGGCCCATGCCGAGGACGTGGGCGAACTGCTTCGCCGCCTGGAGGCGGGCTCCTATGCAGGCATCGTGCGCCAGGCCCGTCGCGCCTTCGAGGAAAGTCAGGATCCCTTCCTCCTGGATGCCGCCCTGGACCGGGGCTACTACGAGGGACTGGCCCACCGTGCCCAATCCCTGGAAAGCGAGGCCGGCGCCACCCTGCGCCATCTCATGGGGCCCCTCATCGACCGCATCAACCTGGTCTGGCTGCTGCGCTACCGCTTCAACTACCACCTGCCGCCGGCCCAGGTCTATTTCCTGCTGGTGGCCTCCAGCTACAGCCTGCCGTCCTCGCGCCTGCGGGAGCTGGCCGCCCTGGGCAGCGTGGAGGCGGTGCTCGAAGCCCTGCCGGACAACCTGCGCGCCAGCCTGGAAGGCACCGCCGACATCCCCGGCGTGTTCGCGCGCATGGATGCCATCGCCGCCGGGCAGGCCAGCCAGGTCCTGCGCTCCGGCGCCCCCGCCATCTGCCGCGCCTTCGCCTACCTGATCCTGCGGGAGCGGGACCTGCGCTCGGTGCGGGCCATCCTGCGGGGACGCCACCTGGGCCTGGCCCCGGCGGACATCCGCGCGGCCATGTACCTGCCCGCGGAAGGGAGCGCCTGATGTTCCGCGCCGAACCCCTGCTCCGTACCCGCCTCCTCATGCTGGCCTCCGAGGCCCCGGATGCCGCGCTGGAACTGGCCCGCTTCGGTGTCTTCAGCCCCGCCTCCCATGCCCCCGAGGCCCTGGCCGAGGCCACCGCCGAGGCCTACCGGGAGACCTGGCTGGAGGCCGAGTCCCGCCTGGCCAAGCTGGTGGAACGCTGCGGCATGACGGAGCCCCCGGACATCCCCCCCGGGGCCGCCGCCCCCACCCTGGAGGACCTGAACGAACTCAATGCCTGGCTCAAGGAGGTATGGAAGACCTGCCTGTCCTGTCATGAAGGCGAAGCACGCATCCAGGAAGAACTCCACCACCTGGACGCCCTGGAGGACACCCTGGGCAAGCTGGAACGCCTCAACGTGGACCTGGCCCAGCTGCTGCGTTCCGACGGCCTGCTGGCGGTGCGCATCGGCAGCCTGCCGGCGGGTAGCGTGAAGCGGGTGGGAGAGGCCCTCTCCATGACCAATTCCCTGGTGTCCACCTTCGACCATGTGGGAGACCAGGCCTACGCGGTCATCGCCGGTCCCCGGGACCGCCAGCAAGAGGACCGGGGCGTGCTGTCCCAGGCCGGCTGGCGGGAGCTGCCCGTGCCTCCGGAACTGCGCACCCATCCCCAGGCCGCCCGGACCTGGCTGACGGAGGAGCGCCGGCGGGTGGAAGAGGGCCACCTGGCGGGGTGCGCGGTCATGGAGTCCTTCCGTGGCCAGTACCGTTCCGGCATCGAGGAGGCCCGCCTGCGGGTGGCCCTGGGCCGCCCCCTGGCGGAGGCCGCCGTGGCCGGCGTGCGGGGCCGGGGCGGCCTGAGCGTCCTGTCCGGCTGGGTGCCCAGGCGCCGGCTGATGGCGCTGAAGGCGGTGCTGGACGAGCGTTTCCACGGCCGCTACTGGTTGGACACGGAGGAACCCGCCCCCCACGAGGCGGACCAGGTACCTTCCCTGGTGCGCTATCCGGCCTGGCTCACGCCCTTCGTGCCCCTGGTCAAGAGCTACGGTCTGCCCCGCTACGGCGAGTTCGACCCCACCCTGCCTTTCGCCTTCACCTATCTGCTGCTGTTCGGCGCCATGTTCGGCGACATCGGCCACGGCGCGGTGATCCTGGTGCTGGCGGCGGCGTTCTACCGGAAGCTGGGTCGCATGGCCTGGATCGGCATCGCCGCCGGGGCCGTGTCCATGCTCTTCGGCCTGCTCTACGGCAGCATCTTCGGCTACGAGGATGTGATCGAGGCGGTGTGGCTCTCGCCCCTGCACAACCCCATCCGGATTCTCGTGGTGGCCATCGCCTTCGGCGTGGGCTTCATCATCCTCACCCTGCTGGTGAATACCTACAACCGCTTCGCCGCCGGCCACGCGGCGGAGGCCCTGTTCGATTCCGCCGGCCTGGCCGGGCTGGTGTTCTACCTGGGCGCCGTGGGCGGTGTCGCCAGCCAGGCGGGCGCCGCCGACCTGGCCGTCCCCGCCTGGAGCCTGGCCCTGGCGGGCATCGGCATGGTGGCCGTGTTCAAATGGGTGGAGACCCGCGCCAGCCTGGGGGAGCGGGCCCTGGTGACCGCCATCGAGACCCTGGAAACCGGCATCAACCTGTTCGCCAACACCCTGTCCTTCATGCGCGTGGCGGCCTTCAGCCTGAACCACGTGGCCCTGGCCCTGGCCGTGTTCACCATCGCCAACGGCCTGGATACGGCGGGGCACTGGGTCACCATCTTCCTGGGCAACGTGGTCATCATCGTCCTGGAGGGCGGCATCGTCGCCATCCAGGCCCTGCGTCTCATGTACTACGAAGGTTTCTCGCGCTTCTTCAGCGGCAGCGGCACGGAGTTCGTGCCCCTGAAGCTGGCGGGCGTGAAGTAGATGACGGCTGGAACTGTTTGGTTTTTTTAGGAGAACAAAAATGAGTTGGCTGATTGCTTTGCTGGGTCTATCCGTGGTGGCCACCATCGGCGCGGGCGTGTGGCTGGAGATGAAGCCCCGCCGGCTGCCTTCCCCCGTCTGGCTGAAGGGAGGGCTCTTGGCCAATATCCTCCTGTTCGGCGCGGGCCTGGCCGGCGGCCTGCTCATGGGCGTGCAGGAAGTCATGGCCGCGGAGCCTGTGGCCGGCGCGGTGATGGAAATCTCCCTGGGCAAGGGCCTGGCCCTCATCGGCATCGGCCTGCCCACCGCCCTGGCCGCCATCGGTGCCGGTCTGGCCCTGGGTCCGGTGGGTTCTGCCGCCTTGGCGGTGATTGCCGAGAAGCCGGAAATGTTCGGCCGCACCCTCATCTATATGGGCCTGGCGGAAGGCGTGGCCATCTACGGCCTGGTCATGTCCATCCTGATGCTGGGCAAGATCTGAGGACGCGACGTGAAGGCCGACGCGGACACCCCCTTGGCCGGCGGTCGCCTGGTGGTGCTGGGCAGCGCGGGTCTGACCGAGGGCTTCAGCCTCATCGGCGCCGAGGTGCATCCGGATGCCGACTCCGCCAAGGTGGAGGAGGTGCTGGCCCAGTTGGTGCGGGACGGCAGCGAGGCCCTGGTGCTGCTGGAAACCCGCCTGGCCCACGCCGGCGGCCACTGGCTGAACCGCCTGCGCAACGAGGGCGGCCGCATCGTGGTCACCGAATTGCCGCCCCTGGCCGCGCCCCGGGACTACGCCCCGGCGGTGGACGACGTGGTGCGGGCGGTGCTGGGGCCCGAGGCCCTGAAATGAACGGACGCCGGGTGCCGGTCCTGAAGCCGGTTCCCGACGGGAGATGAACATGGAAGCGGATGTACAAGTCACCCAACTGGAGCAGGCCCTGATCCGCCAGGCCGAGACCCTGGCCCGGGAACAGCACCAGAACGCGGAAGCGGCGAAGGCCCGCATCCTCAACGAGTCGGCGGAACGCCTCAAGCTGGCCGAGGACCGGGAGGTATTGGCGGCCAAGGCCGACGCGGAACGCCTGGTGCGGCGCCAGACCCAGGCGGCGGAAACCCGGCTGGCCGCGGAACTGGACCGGCTGCGCTGGGCCCTGACCGAAGCCACCCTGTCCAGCGTGAAGCTGGCCTTCCAGGAGCTGGTGGACGACCCGGAACGCTACCTGGCGGTGCTGGAACAGTGGCTGGCCGCCGCCGTCCGGGCCCTCCCCGAGGGCGATCTGGTGGCGGAGGTGCGGGGGTCGGACCAGCCCCGCCTGGCCCCCCTGTGGGCGGACATGGTGGCCCGGGCCGCCCCGGGCCGGAAGGTGGAACTGGCCACCCACGGCCTCATCAGCGAAGGCGGCATGCGGGTGCGCCTGGCGGACAACCGGGCCCAGCTGGACCAGACCTTCGAGGCCCGCCAGTCCCGCCTGGCCGACGAGCTGGCCCGGGTGGTGATGGAGCGCCTATATGCCAGCACGCCGGACCTGGGCGCCCTGGTGCATGGTTAGACCTACTGAAAGCATGAAAGCCGAAAATGGGCAAAATCCTTGAAATCAACGGCCCCCTGGTGAAGCTGCAACTGCCGGAAACCGTCATCGGCGAGCAGGTGCGGGTGGGGAGCATGGGCCTGGTGGGCGAGGTGATCGGCCGCGACGGCGACTCCGCCCTGGCGCAACTCTACGAGGACACCGCGGGCCTGCGGCCCGGCGAGGTGGCGGAGGGCCTGGGCTGGCCCCTGTCCGTGGAACTGGGGCCGGGCCTGCTCAATGCCATCTTCGACGGCGTGCAGCGCCCCCTGAACGCGGTCTGGGCCCAGAGCGGGGACCGCATCGCCCGGGGGGTCGCCGTGCCTTCCCTGCCCCGGGACCGGCGCTGGCGCTTCGTGCCCGATACCGACCGCCGCGCCGCCACCGCCGTGGCCGGCGGCGACATCCTGGGGGTGGTGCAGGAGACGGAATCCATCCTGCACCGCATCCTGGTGCCGCCCCTGCTCCACGGCGAACTGCTGGAGCTGGCGCCGGAAGGCGACTACACCGTGGACGAGGCCATCGGCCGGGTGAAGCTGGCGGACGGCCGCATCGAGAAGCTGCACCTGTTCCACCGCTGGCCCGTGCGCACGCCCCGCCCCTTCAGGCGGCGGGACCACGCGGTGAAGCCCCTCATCACCGGCCAGCGCATCCTGGACACCTTCTACCCCCTGCTGAAGGGGGGCAAGGCCGCCATCCCCGGCCCCTTCGGCGCCGGCAAGACCATGCTCCAGCAGCAGATCGCCCGCTGGTGCAACGCCGAGATCGTCATCTACGTGGGCTGCGGCGAGCGGGGCAACGAGCTCACCGACGTGCTGGAGTTCATGCCCGAGCTGAAGGATCCCCACACGGGCCGGCCCCTCATGGAGCGCACCCTGCTGGTGGCCAACACCTCCAACATGCCCGTGGTGGCC
>CAZREY010000202.1:0-5316 GCA_964599015.1 uncultured Thiobacillus sp. | reverse complement strand
GAACACGCCGTTGATGCAGACGATGACCTTGTCACCCGGTTCCACCAGGTTGACGAAGCAGGTCTCCATGCCCACGGAACCGGGGCCGGACACCGGGAAGGTGAGCTTGTTCTCCGTCTGGAAGGCGTAGCGCAGCAGGGTCTTGGTCTGCTCCATCATGTCGCTGAAGGCCGGGTCCAGATGGCCGATGGTGGGCCGCGCCATGGCGTCCAGGATGCGGCTTGGCACGTCGGAGGGGCCGGGGCCCATGAGGGTGCGGCGGGGAGGCATGAAAGACGCGATCTTGGGGGCTTGCATCATGTCGTGGGGCTCGGTGGCAAAACCCGGGCATTCTAGTCGGATAAGGAATCGAGACAAACGGGCCGGGCGCACACGGTTCTGGCGCGAAGCCGGCCTACAATCCGCGGGTACCGCATTTGGAGGAAATCGATGGACAAGACCGTGGTCATGATCGGCCTGGGCCAGCTGGGCCGGGTGTTCGCGGGCGGCCTGCTGCGCACCGGCCATACCGTGGTGCCCGTGAATCGTGAGGACGACATGGCGGCGGTGGCGGCCCGTTATCCCGAGCCCGATCTTTGCATGGTGTCCGTGGCGGAAAACGATCTGCACCCCGTGCTGAGCCGCCTGCCGGAGGTATGGAAAGACTCGCTGGGCCTGCTGCAGAACGAGTTGCTGCCCCGGGACTGGCAGGCCCACGGCATCGAGGCCCCCACGGTGGTCTCCGTGTGGTTCGAGAAGAAGAAAGGATCTGATGCCAAGCCCCTGATTTCGTCCCCCGTCTACGGCTCCGAGGCCCAGCGTCTGGTGGACGCCCTGGGGAGCATCGACCTGCCCGCCCGCACGGTGGCGGATGAAGACACCCTGACCTGGGAACTGGTGCGCAAGAACCTCTATATCCTCACCACCAACATTGCCGGCCTGGAGGTGGGCGGCACGGTGGGCATGCTGTGGGCGCAGCACCGGGGCCTGGCGGAGGCGGTGGCCGGTGATGTGCTGGAGGTGCAGACCTGGCTGGCGGGCCGGGTGTTTGACCAGGCCCCCCTCATGGCGGGCCTGGTGGAAGCCATCGAGGCGGACCTGAACCACGCTTGCGCCGGCCGCTCCGCGCCGGCCCGGCTCACCCGGGCGCTGCACCATGCCGATGCGGCCGGCCTGCCGGTGCCCACCCTGCGGGAAATCGCCGCGCGGCACGGGGTGGCGTGACAATAAGGCGATCCCGTGGCCGGCAAGGCCGATCCGCGGTTTCATGCCATCCCAGGGTAGTGGCGGGCATAATCCACCACCGTTACAAAACCATTACAGGCTGACAGGGGGCAACAGGCATGGCCCAACACTGGCTGAAGCGTGAGCTGGGCAAATTCGCGGTGGCCGCGAGGGATCCGGTCACCTGGGCCATGACGGCGATCATCCTCACGGGCGTGGGCATCATGCTGTGGTTCCTGCTGAACGCCGCGGAGAATTTCGGCAGCTACTACAACCTGCCCTATGCCTGTTCCGCCGGCTTCACCCAGTTGCGCCTGTTCTTCCTGACCATCCTGGCCCCCCTGTTCTTTGCCGCCGTGTTCGTCACCATGGGCGAATTGAGCGTGGTGCTGGGCCTGCGCAGGAAGAAGCGCGGCCATGTCAGCTACCGTTTCCTGTTCATCGCCCTGGCCGCCATGACCGGATTGGGCGTGGTTTCCTTCGTGTTGCTGAGCTGCTGATTCGTCTGGGCTGGCGCCTGGGGCAACCTTAAACTTTTCGTGAATTGCGGCACTACCGCCGCTGAAATAGGCTCACAGGGACACCCCTGAACCCGCCTGGGCCTGGAAAGCGCATGGCCCGGAGAGAGGAGCCCACCATGCTGATCAAATCCACCACGGATATCCTGCCCTCGGAAATCACGCCCCGCCGCGTCTACCGTGCCCGGCGCGAGTTCATGCGCGCCGCGGGCGGCCTGGTGCTGGCGGCGGGGGTGGGGCAGACCCAGGCCGGTCCCCTGCTGTCCAGCCTGCGCAATCCCGTCTATAGCGTGGACGAGGAACTCACGCCCAGGAAGGACGTGACCACCTACAACAACTTCTACGAGTTCGGCACGGAAAAGGACGACCCGGCACGGAACGCCCACACCCTGCGCACCCGCCCCTGGACGGTGCAGGTGGACGGCCTGGTGAAGAAGCCTGGCATGTGGGACATCGAGAAGCTGCTCAGGCTGGCCCCCATGGAGGAGCGCATCTACCGCCTGCGCTGCGTGGAGGGCTGGTCCATGGTCATCCCCTGGCAGGGCTATCCCCTGAGCGCCCTCATCCGGCAGGTGGAGCCCCTGGGCAGTGCCAGGTACGTGGCCTTCACCACCCTGGCGGACCCGGCCCAGATGCCCGGGGTGCGCCGCCGCGTGCTGGACTGGCCCTACCGGGAAGGCCTGCGCCTGGACGAGGCCCTCCACCCCCTTACCCTGCTCACCTTCGGCCTGTACGGCGAGGTGCTGCCCAACCAGAACGGCGCCCCGGTGCGGGTGGTGGTGCCTTGGAAGTACGGCTTCAAGAGCGCCAAGTCCATCGTCCGCATCAGCTTCGTGGAGAAGGAGCCCCCCACCGCCTGGGGCCGGGCCGCGCCGCGGGAATACGGTTTCTACTCCAACGTCAACCCGGACGTGGACCACCCCCGCTGGAGCCAGGCCCGGGAGCGGCGCATCGGCGAGTTCTTCAAGCGCAAGACCCTCATGTTCAACGGCTACGGGGACCAGGTGGCACGGATGTACGCGGGCATGGATTTGCGGAAGTTCTATTGATGAAGGCGACTCATCGGCAGGCCAGGCGGGCCCCCCCCTTTGCAAAAGGGGGGATGGAGGGGATTCCTGAGGCATCCAAGGGTGCAGACCTGCGCAAATCCCCCCTGCCCCCCTTTAGCAAAGGGGGGGACGGTCCATGACTATTCAACCCACCCCCCGCCAGCTCAAGGCCATCAAGGCCTTCGTCTTCGCCCTCTGCCTCATCCCCCTGGGCCACCTGGTCCACGGCATCGTCACCGACAGCCTGGGGGCCAACCCCATCGAGGCCGTCACCCGGGGCCTGGGGGACTGGGCCCTGCGCCTCCTCCTCGTCACCCTGGCGGTGACGCCCCTGCGCCGCCTCACGGGCCTCAACTGGCTGCTGCGGCTGCGGCGCATGCTGGGGCTGTTCGCCTTCTTCTATGCCGTGCTGCACATGCTCACCTACGTGTGGCTGGACCAGTTCTTCGACTGGGGCTTCATCCTCAAGGACATCGTCAAGCGGCCCTTCATCACCGTGGGCTTCATCGGCTTCGTGCTGCTCATTCCCCTGGCCGTCACCTCCACCAACGCCATGATGAAGCGCCTGGGCCGCAACTGGTCCCGGCTGCACAGGGCCGTGTACGCCATCGCCATCCTGGGCGTGCTGCACTTCTGGTGGATGGTGAAGGCGGACGTGCGGGAGCCGGCGTTGTACGCCGGCGTCCTGGCGGTGCTTCTGGGGCTACGCCTGCTGTGGTGGGCGCGGGACCGGCAGCGCTTCGCGGCGGCGCGCACCTATGCGGCCGTCAAACGGGCGTAGTCCAGGATGAACACCTTGCGCCCCACCTTGGGGAAGGTCACCGTCACCTCGGCGTCGGGCCCCTGGCCCTGGTAGCCCCCCACCACGCCCTCGCCGTACTTGGGGTGGTTGACCCGGGCGCCCACGGGGAAGGGCACGTTGGCCTCCCGGCGCGGCGCCTGGTAATGGGGCGCGGTTTCCGCGCTTCTGGCGGGCGTGCCGCCGTAGCCGTAATTCCCGCGCCCATAGGCATGGGAGGACTGGTGCACGGGGGGCGCCACCCGGCGGGACAGGGAATGCACCAGGGCCTCGGGGATCTCCTCCAGGAAGCGGGACGGCAGGCCGTAGCGCATCTGGCCGTGGAGCATGCGCATCTGGGCATGGCTCAGGGTCAGGCGCTTGCGGGCCCGGGTGATGGCCACGTACATCAGGCGGCGCTCCTCTTCTGGCCCCCCCGCCTCGTTCATGGCGTTCTCGTGGGGGAACAGGCCCTCCTCCAGGCCGGTGATGAACACGCTGTGGAACTCCAGTCCCTTGGCGGCATGC
Source organism: uncultured Thiobacillus sp. (assembly GCA_964599015.1). Lineage (GTDB taxonomy): Bacteria > Pseudomonadota > Gammaproteobacteria > Burkholderiales > Thiobacillaceae > PFJX01. Next base: position 1,240 of record CAZREY010000202.1, on the reverse strand, counting down.
ACGGTCATGAGCTGCACCGCGTCCTGGCCCTGGGCCGCCTCGTGCTCCCCCGCCTCCAGGGCGGCGTGGGCCAGGAAGGCCTCCAGGCTCTGGTCGTCGGATTCACCCGCGAAGGCCGCCGCCGCGTTGGCCAGTTCCTCCAGGTTGTCCAGCCGGTCCTGGCCGTCCTTCTCGTTCCGGTAGAACTCGATCAGGCCGGACTTAGCCACCACGTGCTCCACCACCTCCGCCAAGGGCAGGCCGGTGGTGTCGCGCTTCAGGCCCTCCACCAGCAGCACGAAGGCCTCGAATTTCTTGCCGGCGGTGCAGGCCGCCGCCCACAGGCTGGTGCCCGCCGCCCGGGCCTGGGCATCCAGGTGCTCCAGGCCCCGGGCGCCGATGCCCCGGGCGGGAAAGTTCACCACCCGCAGGAAGGCGTTGTCGTCCTCCGGGTTGGCGGCCAGGCGCAGGTAGGCCAGGGCGTGCTTGATCTCCGCCCGCTCGAAGAAGCGCAGGCCGCCATAGACCCGGTAGGGAATGCCCACGGAGAACAGGGCGTGTTCCAGCCCCCGGGACTGGGCGTTGGCGCGGTACAGCACCGCCATGTCGGCGTAGTGCTCCCCCTCCCGCTTCAGGGCCTGGATCTCCTCCACCACGAAGCGGGCCTCCTCGCCGTCGTCCACGGCCTGGTAGTGGCGGATGGCCTCCCCCTGGCCCAGGTCCGTCCACAGGTCCTTGCCCAGGCGATCCTGGTTGTGGGCGATGACCGCATTGGCCGCGTCCAGGATGGTGGACACGGAGCGGTAGTTGCGGGTGAGCTTGATGGGGGCGGCGATGCCCATCTCCTCCATGAGCAGCTGCATGTTGCCCACGTTGGCGCCCCGGAAGGCGTAGATGGACTGGTCGTCGTCCCCCACGGCGAACAGGGCGCTGTCCGGCCCCTTCAGCAGCTTCAGCCACAGGTATTGCAGGCGGCTGGTGTCCTGGAACTCGTCCACCAGGATGTGGCGGAAGCGGGTCTGGTAGTGCTCCCGCAGGAGGGCGTTGCGGGAGAGCAGCTCGTAGGCCCGCAGCAGCAGCTCGGCAAAGTCCACGCAGCCCTCCCGCCGGCACTGGTCGTCATAGGCCGCGTAGTACTCCGCCAGGCGCCTGGAATAGGGATCCCAGGCCTCCACCTTGTCCGCCCGCAGGCCCGCCTCCTTGTTCTGGTTGATGAAGCTCTGGACCTTGCGGGGGTCGTACTTCTCCGTGTCCACGTTCA
>CAZREY010000201.1:0-5335 GCA_964599015.1 uncultured Thiobacillus sp. | reverse complement strand
TGCCGGTTCCGGACTTGGTCAGGCCCCCCGTTTCGGAGATGACGCCGTCGAATTCCTCGTTGATCTTGTCCTGCATGAAGTAGCACTTGAGCCAGGCCACCACGTCCCGGGTGGCGTCGTCGGCCCGGCGCTCGGTCATGGAACAGTGGCTGCCGATGTTCTCCCAGTCGCCCGGGGCGTAGGTCTCGCCCTTGAGACAGGCCTTGATGCCCCGGTGCACCATCAGGTCCGGGTAGCGGCGGATAGGCGAGGTGAAGTGGGTGTAGGACTCATACGCCAGGCCGAAATGCCCCACATTCTCCGGGCTGTACTGGGCCTGGCGCAGGGAGCGCAGCAGCACGGTCTGGAGCAGTTGCTCGTCCGGCCGGCCCTTGATCTTGGCCAGCAGCTCGGCGTAGTCCTTGGCGTGGGGGTCTTCGCCGCCGGTGAGGAAGAAGCCGAATTCCGCCAGGAACTCCTGCAGTGCCTTGAGCTTGTCCGGCGTGGGGCCCTCGTGCACCCGGTACAGGGCCGGATGCTTCTTCTTCTGCAGGAAGTCGGAGGCGCACACGTTGGCCGCCAGCATGCATTCCTCGATGACCTTGTGGGCATCGTTGCGGGCATAGGGAATGATGCGCTCGATCTTGTCGTGCTCGTCGAACAGCATCTTGGTTTCCAGGGTCTCGAAGTCGATGGCCCCCCGCTTGCTCCGTGCCTTCAGCAGCACCTGGAACAGCTTGTACAGGTACTCCAGGTTGGGCAGCAGCCAGGCCTGGTCCTTGGGCGGCTTGGCGGTCTTGGACAGCCAGTCCCACACCTGGGTGTAAGTGAGGCGGGCCTTGGAGTGCATCACCGCCGGGTAGAAGCGGTATTTCTTGATGCTGCCAGTGCTGGCGATCTCCATCTCGCACATCATGCACAGGCGGTCCACCTTGGGGTTCAGGGAACACAGGCCGTTGGACAGTTCCTCCGGCAGCATGGGAATCACCCGCCGGGGGAAGTACACGGAGTTGCCCCGGTCATAGGCCTCCCGGTCCAGGGCGGCGCCGGGCTTCACGTAATGGGACACGTCGGCGATGGCCACCCACAATTTGAAGCCACGGCCCTCGGGCTGGCAGTACACGGCATCGTCGAAGTCCCGGGCGTCCTCGCCGTCGATGGTCACCAGGGGCAGGTCCCGCACGTCCTCCCGCTCCATGCCCGCTTCCGGCGCCAGGTCCTTCTTGGTGACGCCCTTGGGCAGCTTCCTGGCCTGGGCCACCACATCCTGGGGGAACTCGTGGGGCAGATCATGCTTGCGCAGGGCGATCTCGATCTCCATGCCCGGGTCGGCGTAGTTGCCCAGGATCTGGGTCACCTTGCCCACGGGGGGTGCCTGCTTGGTGGGCTGGGCGGATATCTCCACCATGACCACCTGGCCGGAGCCGGCCCCCATGTCGGCGTGGTCGGGGATGAGGATGTCCTGGCTGATCTTCTTGTTCTCCGCCACCACCCACTGGTAGCCCCGCTCCCGGTAGAGGCGGCCCACCAGGGTGGCGTTGGCGTGCTCCAGGATCTCCACCACCTTGCCTTCCTTGCGGCCGCGACGGTCCTGGCCGTGCTCCCGCACCATCACGCGGTCGCCGTGGAGCACGCCCCGCATCTCCTTCTCCGGCAGGAACATGTCGCCGGACTTGTCGTCGGGGATGAAGAAACCGAAGCCGTCGGGATGGCCTTCCACCCGCCCACTCTTCACCTCGATCTTCTCCGGCAGGCACAGGGCTCCCCGGCGGTTGAAGAGCAGTTGTCCGTCCCGCTGCATGGCTCGCAGGCGGTTGAAGAAGGTGTCGTACTCCTCGGGCTCCAGGCCCAGGCGGAAGGCCAGATCCTCGGCATCCACCGGCTCCCCGGCCTCATCCAGCAATTGCAGGATGAACTCCCGGCTGGGCATGGCCTGGCCGTATTTCTCGCGTTCGCGCTCCAGGTAGGGGTCCTGCCAGCGCAGCGCCTTCTTGGCGCCTTTCAAGCCCCGGTGGGCGGCTTTTTCAGGCTTGGGTTTGGCGGGTTGTTTGGATTCGGTTTTGACGGTTTTTTTCGTTGACATGTGTTCGTTGAGATCGCTAATATGCGCGCCTTCGTTGCCCAGATGGCGGAATTGGTAGACGCACTAGGTTCAGGTCCTAGCGCCCGCAAGGGTGTGGAGGTTCGAGTCCTCTTCTGGGCACCAAGCTAAACAAAAAGCCGGCTTTCCAGCCGGCTTTTTTCATTTCCGGCACCGCTCCCGGCGCGGGAACGGGCCGCATGGTATCACGCATGGGATGCGGTAACCCGGTCCGCCAGGGCATGGCTCTCCTTCCCGGGCCGTTCGGTGCGTCTGGAGACGCCAATTTCAATCCGCGAACACCTGGGCCAGGGCCCGGGCCATGTAGTCCGCGTCCTGCACGCCGGCGCTTTCCCGGGCGCTATGCATGGCCCACATGGCCGAGCCCACGTCCACGCTGGCCACGCCCAGGCGGGTGGCCACCAGGGGGCCGATGGTGCTGCCGCAACCCAGGTCCGTACGGTGGGCGTATTGCTGCCAGGGCACGCCAGCCCGCTCGCAACAGGCGATGAACCGGGCGGCGGTGTCGATACCCGTGGTGTAGCGCTGGTTGGCGTTGACCTTGATTACCGGCCCGCCGTTGACCAGAACCCGGTGCTGGGGCTCGTAGGCCGCCGGAAAATTCGGATGCCAGGCATGGGCCATGTCGGCGCTGACGAAGAAGCTGTGGGCCAGGGCCCGGCGCCGGTCCTCGGTATCCAGGGCCTGGGCCGCGAAAAGACGTTCCAGCACGTCCGCGATGAAGCTGCCGCTGGCCCCGGAGGCACTGGCGCTGCCCACTTCCTCATGGTCGAAGAAGGCGGCGACGCAGGTGGCCTGGGGCCGGGCCGTGGCCAGCAGGGCCGACAGGGCCCCATGGCAGGAAGCCAGATTGTCGAGCTGCCCGTCCGCCAGGAACTCGCCCTCGGCACCCCAGAAACCGCCGGCCTGGCAATCGAAGACATTCAGCTCCCAGCCCAGGATGTCCGCCGCCGTGCAACCGGCCTGGCGGGCCAGGAGTTCGCGGAAGCCCTGGCCGGGATCGTCCATGGCCAAACCCAGCAGCAGGGGCAGCTCGGTCTGCTTGTTAAGCTTGAGGCCCTGCTCGTTGACCTCCCGGTTCATGTGGATCGCCAGGTTGGGCAGGCGTGCCACGGGGCCGTCGAAGCGCAGCAGCCGGGTGCTGAAACCCGCCTCCGAACGCACGCTGACCCGTCCCGCCAGGCCCAGGTCCCGGTCGGCGAAGGTGGCCAGGATGGGCCCGCCGTACACCTCCACGCCAAGCCGCGCCATGCCCTCGGCATTGTGGGGCGCCAGGGGCTTCAGGCGCAGGCCGGGGGAATCGGTATGGGCGCCGACGATGCGCAGGCCCTGCTCGCTCAGGTTCCCCTCACCCACCACGAATGCGATCAGGGAACTACCGCCGCGCACCACGTAGTAGCGCCCCCCGGGCTGGAGCGTCCAGCGGGCCTTCTCATCCAGTTGCGCGAAACCCGCCGCCGCCAGGCGCCCGGCCAGGGTGGCCGTGGCATGCCAGGGGCTGGGGCTGGCGTCGATGAAATCCAGCAGGTCCTGGGCGTGGCGGCGGATGGAGGGATCGATGGTCATGGGCATCTAGGTAATTCGATTAGCACAGGCTTGGTTCGGAAGCGAATTTTTGCACGCCCCACAGCCCAATGGATTGTCCGTGACCTCAATGAGGCCGGGGCTGATGCCCCGGAAAAACTCAGTGACGCCATCTACGCCATGATGGCCCGCCCCAAGCTTCAATGAGGCCGGGGCTGATGCCCCGGAAAAACAAGCAAGACCTGGTGGAACTTGGCAAGAGCAGTGAGGCTTCAATGAGGCCGGGGCTGATGCCCCGGAAAAACCCTACGGCCGGGTGCTGGGGCAAGAGGCCCTGGAAGAGCTTCAATGAGGCCGGGGCTGATGCCCCGGAAAAACATCGACGGTGCCCACAACATCGTCAAGAATAACTGCGAGCTTCAATGAGGCCGGGGCTGATGCCCCGGAAAAACATCACCCAGCGGGCCCGGCCCCCCGCCGCCTCGGCCTCGCTTCAATGAGGCCGGGGCTGATGCCCCGGAAAAACCGTCGTCCCGGTGCACCAGGCGGCGCTCGTCCTCGTCGCTTCAATGAGGCCGGGGCTGATGCCCCGGAAAAACGCCCTGCGGCCTATGCGTGGGCTGACGTTCAGACGCGGCTTCAATGAGGCCGGGGCTGATGCCCCGGAAAAACATCGGCTGCAAGCGATGGTTGGGCAACTGGATTACGGCTTCAATGAGGCCGGGGCTGATGCCCCGGAAAAACGATTCGGACCTGACGGCCTGGGCGGCGGATGACACGCTTCAATGAGGCCGGGGCTGATGCCCCGGAAAAACGCGCTGAGGCTGGTGTAGAGGGCGGCGTTGTCCGCGCTTCAATGAGGCCGGGGCTGATGCCCCGGAAAAACAGGCCCGGGCCGTAACTGGTATTGCGGCAGGCGTCCGGCTTCAATGAGGCCGGGGCTGATGCCCCGGAAAAACACGCCAGCAGCCTCAACGCGTTCCGCTACTACGAGGCGCTTCAATGAGGCCGGGGCTGATGCCCCGGAAAAACGAAGAGGAACGGCAGGCAGCCCAGGAAGAGGGCGGTGCTTCAATGAGGCCGGGGCTGATGCCCCGGAAAAACAGGGGGTATGGCGGGAGCTGCGCCGGCTTGAGGACGCTTCAATGAGGCCGGGGCTGATGCCCCGGAAAAACGGCGTGAGGGCTGGCTATTCGGGGCCTCGTCACGTTGGCTTCAATGAGGCCGGGGCTGATGCCCCGGAAAAACATTAAAACCCCTCCATTCAAAACCCCTCCATGAACGCGCTTCAATGAGGCCGGGGCTGATGCCCCGGAAAAACACTCGATAACATGCTTTCCCAGTTCGACAAACTGGTGCTTCAATGAGGCCGGGGCTGATGCCCCGGAAAAACGGCTACGGAATCACTCCGCCGGAGCTGCCAAGGGTCACGCTTCAATGAGGCCGGGGCTGATGCCCCGGAAAAACCCTGACCTATGGCGTTGAACTCCCCCGCCATGCCCACGCTTCAATGAGGCCGGGGCTGATGCCCCGGAAAAACGAAAAATTCGATTCTCGAACCAGGCGCTGCGTCATGCTTCAATGAGGCCGGGGCTGATGCCCCGGAAAAACGCTTCAAGGCGGCCAGTTTTTCCAGCAGCAGTTTTTTGCTTCAATGAGGCCGGGGCTGATGCCCCGGAAAAACGGGCGGTTGGCGTTCATCGAATGCGATGCCCTGACGCCGCTTCAATG
>CAZREY010000200.1:2262-5340 GCA_964599015.1 uncultured Thiobacillus sp. | reverse complement strand
TGCGTAGGAACGTACTGAAAGGCGCTGGCTCCGCCGGCGTGGTTGGCGTGGCCGTGATGGCCGGTCTGCTGAAGCCGGGCATGGCCTTTGCCGCTTGGAACAAGGCCGGCTTCGAAGCCAAGGACATGGGCGGCGCCATGGGCGCCGTGGGTGGCGGCGGTGCCGCCGCCAGCGGCGACATTGAAGTGAAGGCCCCCGACATTGCCGAGAACGGCGCCGTGGTGCCCGTGGAGATCACCAGCAAGATCGCCGGCACCAGCCGCATCGCCATTGTTGCCGAGAAGAACGGCTTCCCCCTGGTGGCCGACTTCAACCTGATGAACGGCGCGGAAGGCTATGTGTCCACGCGCATCAAGATGGGCGCCACCTCCAACGTGGTGGCCGTGGTGCACGCGGGCGGCAAGGCCTACAAGGCCCACAAGGAAGTGAAGGTCACCATTGGCGGCTGCGGCGGCTGATCGTCGACCCGAGACCTTGAACCGAATTTAGGAGAAAGAACATGGCAGAACCGATGAAGATCCGCGCCTCCCTGAAGGGTGACGTAGCCGAAGTGAAGTGCCTGATGAACCACGTGATGGAGACGGGCCTGCGCAAGGACGCGAAGACTGGTCAGGTGGTGCCCGCGCACCACATCACCAACGTGACCTGCGAGTTGGGTGGCAAGCAGGTGATGGACGCCCAGTGGGGCGGCGGCATCAGCAAGAACCCCTACCTGGCCATCAAGGTCAAGGGCGCCAAGGCGGGTGACAAGGTGGTGGTGAGCTGGGTGGACAACACCGGCGACAAGAACACCGCCGAAGCCACCGTAGGCTGATTCCCCTCGCGGCGGAAAAGCCGGACGCAGGTCCGGCTTTTTTTTGCCTTCAATAAGCGTGATCGCCCACGAAGGGATTGGTAAGCCGTTCGTGGCCAAAGGTGCCCATGGGCCCATGGCCGGGAATGAAGCGGATGTCATCTCCCAGGGGGAACAATCTTTCGCGGATGGATCGCACCAGGGCACCGTGGTTTCCGCGGGGAAAATCAGTGCGGCCGATGCTGCCCCTGAACAGCACATCGCCCACGAAGGCCAGGCGCGCGTCCTTGTTGAAAAACACTATATGGCCGGGCGTGTGGCCGGGACAGTGGATGACCTCCAGGGCCAGGTCGCCCACGAATATCCGCTCCCCATCCCGCAGCCATCGCGTGGGCAGGAAAGCCTGGGTGGGCGGAAAGCCGAACATCCGGGCCTGGTCTGGCAGGTTTCCCAACAGGAAGGCATCTTCTTCATGGGGGCCGAGGATCGGCAGGTCCATGGCCTTGGAGAGTTCCAGGGCGCCTCCCACATGATCTATGTGCCCATGGGTGAGCAGGAGCGTTTCCAGGTGAACCCCCTGACGCCGGACTTCCTCCAGCAGCAGATCGATGTCGCCACCGGGGTCCACCAAGGCGGCCTTGCCGGTGTCCTCGCACCAGACGAGGGAACAGTTCTGCTGGTAGGGGGTGACGGGGATGATGGTAAATTTCACGTCGAGGTGGTGTGGTTTTCGGGCCGAATGACGGGAGGGGCAAGGTTGGTGCATCAACTCGGGTGCGATGTCAGGGTGACATCGTGTGCGCGGAATTATGGCGGACGCTTGCCTTGGTCACTGCCTTCAAATTGACAATATCAGTCGGCAGTGACACGCTAAACAGTCAATAAGCGATATTTTTCAACAGGTTGTATTCGTTTCGTGTTCGATATTGGAGGCCCTGTGAAATCCCTCATCATTGCCCTTTCCGTCATTGCCACCGCCCTTGCCTTGCCTGCCCACGCGGGTGATGCCGTCGCCGGGAAGCAAAAGGCCATAGGTTGTGTTGCGTGCCACGGCAACGAGACCTTCAGCGGCGTCTTCTTCACCTTGCAACTGGCGGGCCGCAATGCTGACAAGCTCCTGATCAAGAGCAACAAGTACAAGACCGGCAAGATCCTTCACCCCATGATGAACCTGGCCACAGCGTTCCATTCCGAGAAGGACCTGGAGGACATTTCCGCCTACTACCAGTCCCTGGGCAAGCCTGCCTTGAACTTGCCTTTCATCCAGATTCAGGGTGACGAGGAGAATCCGTCCGCCGCCGCCCCCGCCGGCACAGCCAAGTAATTGCCCATGACGCGGATGATCCTGATCCGGGAGAAGGTGTATGACCCAGTCCTCAGGATCATCCATCTCTGGATCGGCCTGACGATTCTGCTGCTGCTGCTCAGCAGCCAGATCGCCAAGTGGACCGCTTTCACGCCGGAATCGGCGACCCTTTGGCATATTCACGTCTGGTTGGGCTATGCCCTGGTGGCGGGGCTGTGTGCCCGCGTGACGTGGTCCGTATATGGACCCAAGCATGCCAACTGGCGGCAGCTGTGGACATGGCGGGCCTGGTTGGCGGCATTGCGGAACCGCACCTTCTTCACGGAACCTTCGCGCTTCGGCCACCATCCTCTGGCCACGGCGGCTTACCTGGCTTTATACGCCATGGTGTTGGTCATGGCGGTCACGGGACTGGCCCTGGCGGCCATCGACCGGGGACAGGGGCCGCTCTACGCCTGGCTGGGCCATGATGTGCTGTTGAAGCCCTGGTTCGGCTGGCCCCATGATGTGCTGGAGGAATTCATCCTGGCTTTCGTTTTGATCCATATCGCCGCGCTGATCCTGCATGAGGAACGCCACGGCATTCCGCTGGCCCAGGCCATGGTGAGCGGTTACCAGTACCGTGAGCACGAGCGGGAATGATGGGGATGCGGGGACTGCATCCTGAGAGGCAAACATGGGAGTGAGCTGGAAACACCTGTTGGTGCTCGTGTTGGTGCTCGGTTTGGTCAGCCTATGGATCGTCCGGTCGCCGGAGGAGCGTGAAGCGCGCTTTCCCATGCCCGCGGGCAAGATATATGTGGAGGAATGCGGCGGTTGCCATACCGCCTTTGCGCCCGGTCTGCTGCCCATCCGCTCGTGGCACAAGATGATGGACGAATTGGAGGACCATTTCGGCGAGGATGCCAGCCTGGACGAGCCTCACTATTTCGCCATCCTCAAGGAACTGGAAACCCTGGCGGCCGACGGCAGTTATGCC
>CAZREY010000200.1:0-2252 GCA_964599015.1 uncultured Thiobacillus sp. | reverse complement strand
ACCGGATGCCAAGCCCCAGCGCATCTCCGAGACGGCATTTTTCCGGCGCCTGCATGACGAAGTGCCGCCGGAGTATTGGAAGCGCAAGCCCATCGGTACGCCGTCCAATTGCATTGCCTGCCACCTCCAGGCCAATGTGGGCCGTTATGACGAGCGGGAAGTGGTCATCCCCCGGGGCTAGAACGGTTTGCCTAGTCGCCGAACAGGCGGTCCAGGCCGGTCTTCACGTCGTTTTTTGACCCGTTCGCTTCTGTATCGCCGAACAGCGCTTCCAGGGCGCCGCGTGGATTGCCTTTGGCCGCATCGGCCGGGACAAAGGCGCCGGCCCTGGCCTGGAACCAGTCACAGAAGTTGGCCCGGGTCTTGTCCTTCACTTCTTCCGCCATGGGCTCGCGACATTGTTTCGCCTTGCCCGCGTCATGATGCCGGCACATGCGGCACACATGCAGTTCGGCATGGCAGGCGGGACATTCCGCGCGCCTGCCGAAGGGCAGGGGCAGGTCGGTTAGATTCGCCCCGCATTTCCAACACACCAGATCGGTTGTCATCGGATCATCCTGAACGGACCCTCTTCCCCGGACGGGCCTGACCTGTCCGAGGAAGGGGGGGAGATTTACTCCTTGGTGCCGCAGGTGTTCATGCCCAGGATGGGATAGAGGGGGCAGAACCTGACCAGGCCCGTGGCCAGGGGCACCACCCCGATCCAGGCCCAGACCGGACCACCCAGCACCGCTGCCCACAGGATCAGCGCGGCCCCTACCGCGATACGGAGAATTCGATCGATTCCGCCAACGTTCGCTTTCATGTCATTCCTCCTACAGGTTGCACAGTGTTGCCCGTGATCGAGCAGCGAGCACTTTATGCCGTTGGAGCAGCATTTATGTGACTTTGGTTACATGACTAAAAAAATCGGGTTTTATGGCGTAAAACTAAGAAAACCGGCTAGGAAAATAAGGATTTTCCCGATGTATGTCATCAGGGTGTTCAAGATAACCTTGCCCGGCTAACTGATCCAAGAGCAAATGGAGAATTGATCGATGTCCCCAAGCGCCGATAGCGCATTTCTTTCCCATGAAATGGTCCAGTCCCTGGATTGGGTGCCGGCCATGATATGGGTATCGGATTTGTCCGGGGCTTGCTGCCATGTGAACCGGGCCTGGCAGGAATTCACGGGTCGGGGCATCGAGGAGTGTCTGGGTGACGGCTGGTTGGCCGCCATGCATCCCGAGGATGCGGAGGCCTGGCCCGGGTTGATCCACCAGGCCATCCTGTCACGGGATACATTTGTGTTGGAGTGCCGCCTGCGTCGCCGGGACGGGCGCTACCGTTGGCTGATGAAATCCGGACAGCCCTGCTATGGCGAGAAGGGCCGCATGTTGGGCTATATCGGCTGCTGCAGCGACATCACCGGCCATAAACAGGCGCTGGAGGGGTTGCGGCAGGCCACGGACAAACACCGTTCGGTCCTGTCCAACCTGCGGGATGCCGTCGGAGTCATCGAAAACTTCCTGCGTACGGAAGAGCCCTCCGGTCCGATGAAGCAGGACGACCGTCTCACGCCCAGGCAACGGGAAATCCTGCACCTGATCGCCCGAGGCTTCGCCACCCGTGAGATCGCCACCCAATTGCACGTCAGCACCAAGACCGTGGAAAGCCATCGTGCCCAGTTGATGCAGCGCCTGAATATCCACGATGTGGCGGGCCTGACGCGCTACGCCATTCGTACCGGACTGGTGCCGCCGGATTATTAGGCCGGTTCCAACAGGCGTCCCAGACCGGAGACGTCCAATATCTCGATCCGTTCCCGCCCCAGGCGCACCAAGCCCTGGTCCTCGAACTGCCGCAGCAACCGGGAGATGATTTCCCGCACGCTGCCCAGTTCGTCGGCAATGGCCTGATGGGATGCCGCCACCCGGGGCGCGTGTTCGAGCAGCCAGGCCGCCAGCCGTTGATCCAGCTTGTGAAATGCCACTTCCTCCACCAACTGCATCAGGCCGGAGATGCGTTCCGTGAACAGCCGGAATATCCACTCGCGGAAGGGCGGGTGCTCATTCAATAAGCGCATGAACAGGGGGCGCGGCAATGCCCAGGCCTCGAGTGGGGTCTCGGCGATCCCCGTGGCGGAGTAGGGCGCGCGCCCCAGCAGACAGCCCACGGTGACGATGCACAGCTCGCCGGGGTGCACGTTGTACAGCCTGATCTCACGGCCGTTCTCCGCCCGCTTGCAGACCTTGATCCGGCCCTCCAGGATG
>CAZREY010000199.1:0-5342 GCA_964599015.1 uncultured Thiobacillus sp. | reverse complement strand
AACATGGCGACTACGTCTACCTGAAGATCGACCACATCGGCGCCGACAAGATCAAGGAACGCCTGCCGGGCATCCGGGAACTGTCCATGCAGTTCGCCGGCGTGGACCCCTGCGAGGCCCCCATGCCCGTGACCCCCACGGCCCACTACATGATGGGCGGCATCCCCAGCAACCTGCACGGACAGGTGGTGGCGCCCGTGCGCTACGGCCCGGAGGAACCTGTGCCGGGCCTGTACGCGGTGGGGGAGTGCGCCTGCGTCTCCGTGCACGGTGCCAACCGCCTGGGGGGCAACTCCCTGCTGGACCTGGTGGTGTTCGGCCGGGCCGCCGGCCAGCACATGATCAGCTATCTGGCGGAGAACCCCTTCCCCCGTCCCGTGCCCACGGAGGCGGTGGACGGTGTGCTGGCCCGCCTGGCCCGCTGGGACAGGCCAGGCGGGGAGCGGGTGGCGGACCTGCGCGCGGAGATGCAGAAGATCATGCAGGCCCATTGCGGCGTGTACCGCAACGCCGAACTGCTGCGGGCCGGCATCGACAAGCTGAACGGCGTGGAGGCCCGCCTGGCCCACGCCGGCCTGACGGACCGCAGCCGGGTGTTCAACACCGCCCGCCTGGAGGCCCTGGAACTGGAAAACCTCCTGCCCATCGCCCGTGCCACCCTGGTGTCCGCCCTGGCCCGGCAGGAAAGCCGGGGCGCCCACAGCCGGGAGGATTTTCCCCAAAGGGATGATGACCACTGGCTGCGCCACACCCTTTACAGTCTTGATAATGACCAGCTGGACTACAAGCCCGTGCGCCTGAAGCCCCTCACCGTGGACACCTTCCAGCCCAAGGCCCGTACGTATTGAGGACGGCATGATGCGCTTCCATATCTACCGCTATGACCCCGAATCCGGCGCTGCCCCCCGGATGCAGGCCTATGAGATGGACTTCGACCCCAAGGGCAGGAAGGTGCTGGATGCCCTCATGGCCCTGAAGGAGCAGGACGAGACCCTGGCCTTCCGGCGCTCCTGCCGGGAAGGGGTGTGCGGCTCCGACGGGGTCAACGTCAACGGCCGCAACGTGCTGGCCTGCGTCACCCCCCTGGAAGGGCTGCGGGAGCCCATCACGGTGCGCCCCCTGCCGCGCCTGCCGGTGATCCGCGATCTCATCGTGGACATGGCCCAGTTCTTCCAGCACTACCGGGCGGTAAAGCCCTATCTCATCAACCTGGACCCGGAGCCGGAGAACGAGCGCCCGCAAAGCCCCGCCGAGCGGGCGGAACTGGACGGCCTGTGGGAATGCATCCTGTGCGGCTGCTGCACCACCGCCTGTCCGTCCTTCTGGTGGAACCCGGAGCGCTTCCTGGGCCCCGCGGCCCTCATGCAGGGCTACCGCTTCATCGCCGACAGCCGGGACCAGGCCACGGACGAGCGCCTGGACTACCTGGAAGATCCCTATCGGCTGTTCCGCTGCCACGGCATCATGAACTGCGTGGAGGTGTGTCCGAAGGGGCTGAACCCCACCGCCGCCATCGGCAAGATCAAGGCCCTCCTGGTCAAGCGGGCGTTTTGAACGAGGTTCCCCACTCCCGGCTGCGCTGGCTGGCCCGGCGCGGCATGCTGGAACTGGACACCTGGCTGAACCGGTTTCTGGATCGCCGCCACGGCGAATTACCCATCGCCCAACAACGCCGCTTCGTATATCTTCTGCAACAGGACGACATGACGCTCTACGACTGGTTTACCGGGAGCGTCGAACCACCGCCGGACCTGCGGGCACTGGTGGATGAAATCAGACAATACAGGCATTAAGCACATGACTCAGCGCACCGCCACCCTCACCATCGACGGCCGGACCATCGAACTGCCCATCATGTCCGGCACCATCGGGCCCGACGTGATCGACACCCGCACCCTGGGCAGCCACGGCCTGTTCACCTATGACCCGGGCTTCCTGTCCACGGCCAGCTGTTCCTCCGACATCACCTACATCGACGGCGAAAAGGGACTGCTCTACTACCGGGGCTATCCCATCGAGCAACTGGCGGAGCATTCGGATTTCCTGGAGGTGTCCCATCTCCTGCTCTATGGCGAGCTGCCCAACGCGGAACGGAAGAAGTCCTTCGTGGAGAAGGTCACAACCCAGACCATGCTGCACGACCAGATGAGCTACTTCTTCCGCGGCTTCCGCCGGGATTCCCACCCCATGGCCGTCATGGTGGGCGTGGTGGGGGCCATGTCCGCCTTCTACCGCCATTCCTCGGATTCCTTCGACCCCGCCCAGCGGGAGTCGGCCGCCCTGCGGCTGCTGGCCAAGGTACCTACCATCGCCGCCTGGAGCTACAAGTACAACGTGGGCGAACCCTTCATGTACCCCCAGAACCGCCTGAGCTACGCGGAGAACTTCCTGTACATGATGTTCGCCACCCCCTGCGAGGAATACGTGCCCAACCCGGTGCTGGCCCGGGCCCTGGACCGCATCTTCATCCTGCACGCGGACCACGAGCAGAACGCCTCTTCCTCCACGGTGCGGGTGGCGGGTTCTTCCGGCGCCAATCCCTTCGCCTGCATCGCCGCCGGCATCGCCTCCCTGTGGGGCCCCCTGCACGGGGGCGCGAACGAGGCCACGCTGAAGATGCTGGAGCAGATCGGCGATGCCTCCCGCATCGGCGAATTCATCAAGCGGGCCAAGGACAAGACCGATTCCTTCCGCCTCATGGGCTTCGGCCACCGGGTGTACAAGAACATGGACCCCCGGGCCGCCCTCATGCGCCAGGCCTGCCACGAGGTGCTGGACGAACTGGGGCTCCACGACGACCCCCTGTTCAAGCTGGCCCTGGAGCTGGAGAAGATCGCCCTGGAGGACGAATACTTCATCAAGAAGAAGCTCTATCCCAACGTGGATTTCTATTCCGGCATCGTCATGCGCGCCATGGGCATCCCCAACTCCATGTTCACCGCCATCTTCGCCCTGGCCCGCACAGCCGGCTGGGTGGCCCAGTGGAAGGAGATGATCTCCGAGCCGGACCACAAGATCGCCCGGCCCCGCCAGCTCTACACCGGCGCCCAGCGCCGGGACTTCGTGCCCCTCGAGCAGCGCGTCTAAGGCCAGGCCATCCCCGGAAACATGAGCCAGCCCCTTCCCCCCCGGACGGCGCTGTATTCCGGCAGCCTGGAATACCTTGACCAGCTGGAGGCGGCCCAGCCGGACCTGCTGCCCGAACCGGCGCCGGCCCGGTTCCAGAAGCGGGAGGCCCTGGAGGTTTCCGATCTGCCCCTGCTGAAATGCGAAGCGGCCCAGGTGGCCGTGCTGCAGCTCATCAATGCCTACCGTTTCCACGGGTTTCGCGTCGCCGACCTGGACCCTCTTCTGCTCCATGAGCCGCCCCGGATACTGGAACTGGATCCAACCAACCATGGCCTGACGCCGGCGGACCTGGACCAGGAATTCGAGACCGGCTCCCTGGCGGGGCCTCACCGGGACACCCTGCGCAACATCCTGGAGCGGGTGAAATCCGCCTACTGCGGCACCTTCTCCGCGGAATACATGCACATCAACGACACACGTCAGAAGCGCTGGCTCCAGGCTCGCCTGGAAGACCCGGCAAATCTGCCCAGATTCGATGACAGCCTGCGCCGCTGGCTGCTGGGACAGCTGACCGCGGCGGAAACCCTGGAGCGCACCCTGCACACCCGCTATGTGGGGCAGAAGCGCTTCTCCCTGGAAGGGGCCGAATCCCTCATTCCCCTGCTCAACGACCTGGTGGAGCAGGCGGCCCGGGTCGGGGTGCGGGAGATCGGCCTGGGCATGGCCCACCGGGGCCGTCTGAACGTGCTGCACAACGTGCTGGGCCGCTCGGTCATCGAACTGTTCGAACATGCTCAACATGTGCCCACGGACGCCCACCAGAGCGGCGACGTGAAATACCACCAGGGCTACTCCGCCGAGTTGCAGACCCCGGCCGGCCCCGTGCGCGTGGTGCTGGCCTTCAACCCCTCCCACCTGGAGATCGTCAACCCGGTGGTGGAAGGCTGGGTGCGGGCCCAGCAGCAACGGCGCGAGGACCATGACGGCTCCCATGTGCTGTCCATCCTCATCCACGGCGACGCCGCCATCGCCGGCCAGGGCGTGGTGATGGAAACCCTGAACATGGCCGCCACCCGGGGCTTCAATACCGGAGGCACCATTCACATCGTGCTGAACAACCAGATCGGCTTCACCACGTCCGACCCCCGGGACAGCCGTTCCAGCCTCTATTGCACCGACGTGATGAAAATGGTGGACGCCCCCGTCCTGCACGTGAACGGAGACGACCCCGAAGCGGTGCTGCGGGCCGTGCGCCTGGCCATGGAATACCGCACCGCCTGGCATCGGGACATCGCCATCAACCTCATCTGCTATCGCCGCCTGGGCCACAACGAACAGGATGAGCCCCTGGTGACCCAGCCCCTGATGTACCGCCGCATCCATGCCTTGCCCAGCACCCGCTCCCTGTACGCCGACCGGCTCACCCGGGACGAGGTCATCGGCGGCGATGAGGCGGAGACCATGGTGCAGGCCTACCGCTCCGGCCTGGATGCCCCGGCCGGTTATCAGGCCAGCACGAAAAGCCCCTTCGCGCCGGACTGGGCTCCCTACAAGAACACCCACTGGCGCAAGGCGGCCAAGACCGCCATTCCCCAGACCCGTCTGAAGGCCCTGGCCAGGCGCCTGGTGGACATCCCCGCCAACTTCAGCCTGCATCCCCGGGTGCAGAAGATCATGGAAGACCGCCGTGCCATGGGGGAGGGCAGGCAGCCCCTGGACTGGGGCATGGCCGAGACCCTGGCCTATGCCAGCCTCCTCAGCGACGGCGTGCCCGTGCGCCTCACCGGCCAGGCTTCCGGACGGGGCACCTTCTTCCATCGCCATGCCGTGCTGCATGACCAAAAACGGGAGCGCTGGGACGATGGGGTATACATCCCCCTCCAGCACCTGATTCCGGGCCAGGCCAACTTCCTGGTGGTGGATTCCCTGCTCTCCGAGGAAGCGGTGCTGGGCTTCGAATACGGCTACGCGGGCGCGGCGCCGGACCAGTTGGTGATCTGGGAGGCCCAGTTCGGCGATTTCGCCAACGGCGCCCAGGTGGTCATCGACCAGTTCATCGCCGCCGCCGAGACCAAGTGGGGCCTGTTGAATGGCCTGGTGATGTTCCTGCCCCACGGCTACGAAGGGCAGGGGCCGGAACACTCGTCCGGGCGCATCGAACGCTACCTGCAACTGGCCGCCCACGACAATTTCCAAGTGGCCCAGCCCACCACCCCCGCCCAGGTGTTCCACATACTGCGCCGGCAAGTGGTGCGCCCTTACCGCAAGCCCCT
>CAZREY010000198.1:0-5355 GCA_964599015.1 uncultured Thiobacillus sp. | reverse complement strand
GCGGCGCGCGCTGCTGCGGCGCAGCCGGCAGGCCAGCACCTCGCCGGCCAGGGACAGTTCCAGGCAGGATTCCCGGATTTGCCGTTTGCTGGCGCGGCCGGGCACGGGCTCACAACCCCTTCATGGCGGTTTCGATCCAGGCCTGGGTCTCCGCCAGCACTTCGCCGGGCTTGCGCCCGGCAGTGGGGATGGTGGGGCCGATCACCACGGTGATCTCGCCGGGATGCTTGATGAAGGCGTTCTTGGGCCAGCAGCGGCCCGCGTTGTGGGCCACCGGCACCACCGGCGCGCCGGCTTTCACCGCCAGCCAGGCACCGCCGATCTGGTAGCTGCCTACCTCGCCCGGGGCCACCCGGGTGCCTTCCGGAAACACCAGCACCCAGAACCCCTGCGTCAGGCGTTCCCGGCCCTGGGCCTCGATCTGCTTCAGGGCCTCGCGCCCGGCGCCACGGTCGATGGCGATGGGGCTGAAGGCGGCCAGGCCCCAGCCGAAGAAGGGGATGTGCAGGAGGGACTTCTTCAGCACGAAGGACAGGGGCGGAAATATCTGCTGGAAGGCGATGGTCTCCCAGGCGGACTGGTGCTTGGACAACAGCACCGCTGGCTCCCTGGGCAGGTGCTCCAGGCCGATGACCCGGTGGCGGATGCCCAGCACCCAGCGGGCCAGGAAGATGACCATGCGGCCCCACAGGGTGATGAAGCGATAGCGGGGCAGGCGGGGCAGGAGCAGCAGCAGCAGGACCAGAAGGCCGAAGGGAATGGTGATGAGGATCTGCAGCAGCAGGAACAGTACGGAGCGGAGCAGGTGCATCGTCAGACGGCGGTATCGATGATGGCCTGGGCGGCCTGCAATAGGTTGTCGTACACGGGCACATTCGCCGGCAACTGGCCGGCCGCCAGGGTCTTCATGCCCTTGCCGGTGCGCACCAGGATGGGCTTCGCGCCCCCGGCCAGGGCCGCTTCCACATCCCGCAGGGCATCCCCCACGGCGAAAACACCCTTCAGGTCCATGTGCAGGCGGCTGCTGATTTCCTGGAACAGGCCCGGCCTGGGCTTGCGGCAGGCGCACCTGGAGTCGGCGGCATGGGGGCAGAAGAACACGGCGTCGATGCGCCCACCGGCCTGGGCGGTGAGCTTGTGCATCTTGGCATGGATGGCGTTGAGGGTGGACATGTCGAACAGGCCCCGTCCCACGCCGGACTGGTTGGAGGCCACCACCACCCGGAAGCCGGCCTGGTTCAGGCGGGCAATGGCCTCCAGGCTGCCGGGAATGGGGCGCCACTCATCGGGGGTCTTGATGAATTGATCGGAATCGAAGTTGATGACTCCGTCCCGATCCAGGATGACGCATTTCATGGCCGTATCTCCATTTCACGACTGGGGGCCTGTTGCGACGGGCTCATACATTTTGGGGGCTTGGCCCGGGCATGGAAAGCCCCTCTCCCGCGCGCAGGGCTTCCACCCGGTTGCGGCCCTTGTACTTGGCCGCCTGGAGGGCCTGGTCCGCCCGGCCCAGCAATTCGGCCAGGGATTCCCCCACCCGCCACTGGACCACGCCGATGCTGACGGTGATGTGGATGGCCGTATCCACCAGGGACACCGGCGACTGCCACACGCCGGCCCGGATCTGTTCCGCCAGCCTGCGCGCATCGTCCAGGTCCATGCCGGGCACCAGCAGGGCGAATTCCTCGCCGCCCACCCGGGCCAGCACCTCGTCCTCCCCCATGTGGATCTGGCAGACGCGGGCCAGGGCCTTGAGCACCTCGTCCCCCCGCAGATGGCCGTAGGTATCGTTGATCTGCTTGAAATAGTCCACATCCAGCATGAGCAGGCTCAGTCCCTGCCCGCCCGCCTCCGCCCGACGCATCAGTTGCCGCGCCAGTTCATGGAAGCGGCGGCGGTTGGTCACGCCGGTCAGTTCGTCGTGGTGCACCTGGGCGATCAGGTCCTTCTCCAGCCGCTTGCGTGCCGCCACCTCCTCGGTGAGGCGCAGGTTGGCCTGGCGCAGGGTCTGGGCATCCCGGTAGTTCAGCCGGGTCAGCCGGCTGATGCGAAATGCGGAAAACGCCCCGAACATGTTCGTGCCCAGGAACAGCAGGGCCATGATCAGAAACTGCCGGAAAGACAGGTCGAAATGGTCCACCAGGAGGATGAAGAAGGCCACGGTGCTGGTCAGGGCGATGGCCAGGATGGGCAGGAAGCGGTTGGGAATGAAGGCATAGGTGCCCAGCAGCATCACCATCATGCTCATGCCGTGCCAGCCGGCTTCAAAGGGCCTCAGCAGGGTGATGGAGAGAAAGCCCGCCATGGCCAGCCCCACCACCAGGGTGGGGGTGATGCCGTCCACCAGCAGGCGCCAGTATCGATCCGCCGTATAGGCGATGAGCAGGCCGCACAAGGTCACCATCACCCGGGTGACGAGCACCACTTCATACTGGTCCCCGGCGCCCAGCATGAGGAAGTCGGTGATGGCGAAGGCCAGGTAGAACAGGGCGGCCATGGTGAAGGCCCGGCGCGTATCCTGCACCCAGTAGGGGCGGATGTACTCCCGGAAGGCGACTTCCGTGGCCAGATCGCGGAATTCGCCGCTCCAGGGGGAGAGCTCGTACCGTTCGAGGTCCTGGAACTCTCCTTGCATGGACGGGGCCAGGCGTGACCTACTTCGCACCCACCGGGTTGGCGGGCTGGCTGCCTGGTTGGCTGCCCGGTTGGCTGCTCAATTGGCTGATATCCGCGACGCAATTCATGAGCCCCCCCAGACGGGCCAGCAGGGCCAGCCGGTTGGCCCGCACCAGGGGCTCCTCGGCCATCACCATCACCTCGTCGAAGAAGCGGTCCACCGGAGCCTTGAGGGCGGCCAGCTGCTTGAGGGCACCTGTGTAGTCCAGGCTGTCCACGGCCGTCTCCACCGGCGCCGCCACCTGGTCCAGGGCCTGGAACAGGTCCTTCTCCGCCGCTTCCGCCAGCAGCGCCTCGTCCGGCTCGGGGACGATGCCCTCGCCAGCCTGTTCCGCCTTGCGCAGGATGTTCTGGATGCGCTTGTTGGCGGCGGCCAGGGCCTCCGCCTCGGGCAGCTGGCGGAACTGGGCCACCGCCTCCAGGCGCAGGGGCACCCGGTCGATGCGGGTGGGGGCCTGGGCCACCACCGCCTCCACCTGGTCCACGGCCCCGCCCTGTTCCCGCAGGTAGACCCGCAGGCGGTCCTGCATGAAGCGGAACACGTCCACCACCACGCTGGCGGCCAGCTGTTCCGGGTCGAAGCCGGCCCTGGCCGTCTCCAGCAGGTGCATCAGGTCCAGGGGCAGTTCCTTTTCCATGAGCATGCGCAGCACGCCCAGGGCCGCCCGGCGCAGGGCGAAGGGATCCTTGTCGCCGGTGGGGATGAGGCCGATGCCGAAGATGCCCACCAGGCTGTCCAGGCGTTCCGCCAGGGCCACGCACAGGCCGATGTTGTCGGCGGCCAGTTCGTCGCCGGCGAAGCGGGGCTTGTAATGGTCGGCGATGGCCTCCGCCACCCGGGCGTCCTCGCCGTCGTGGAGGGCGTAGTAGCGGCCCATGATGCCCTGGAGTTCCGGGAACTCCCCCACCATGTCGGTGACCAGGTCCGCCTTGGCCAGCTGGGCGGCGCGGCTGGCCAGGGCCTCGTCGGCCCCCAGTTGCCGGGCGATGGCGCCCGCCAGCTTCATCAGGCGCTGGATGCGCGCCCCCTGGCTGCCCAGCTTGTTGTGGTAGACCACGTGCTCCAGCTTCTCCACCCGGCTGGCCAGGGGCCGCTTGCGGTCCTGGTCGAAGAAGAACTTGGCGTCCGCCAGGCGGGGGCGCACCACCCGCTCGTTGCCGCCGATGACCTGGGAAGGATCGGCGGGGCGGATGTTGGAGACGATGAGGAAGCGGTTGGTGAGGCGGCCTTGGGCATCCAGCAGGGGGAAATACTTCTGGTTGGCCTTCATGGTGAGGATGAGGCATTCCTGGGGCACGGCCAGGAATTCCGGCTCGAACTGGCAGGCCAGCACGTTGGGCCGTTCCACCAGGGCCGTCACCTCGTCCAGCAGGGCCTCGTCGTCGATGGGTCTGACTCCACCGCCGATCGTCTCCGCCGCGGCATGGAGCGGTCTGACGATCTCGGCCCGGCGCTGGTCAAACCCGGGGATGACCGCGCCCTCGGCCTCCATCTGGGCCGCATAGCTGTCCGCCTCCTTGATGGAGACCGGATGGCTGGCGGCCTCGAAGCGGTGGCCCTGGGTGTCCCGGCCGGCCGTCAGACCCAGAACGGACACGGGCACCACCTCGGCCCCATGGAGGGCCACCAGGCCATGGGCGGGGCGCACGAAGTTCACCGTGCTCCAGCCGTCGGCAAGCTGATAGGTCATGACCTTGGGGATGGGCAGCTTGGCCAGGGCCTCTTCCAGGGCCTTCTGCAGGCCGTCGGCCAGGGCGGCGCCGGGCACCACCGTATCGAAGAACAGGGCTTCCGCCTTGCCGTCCGGGGCGCGCTTGAGCCGGGGCACCACGGCGGCGTCCAGGCCCAGGGCGTTGAGTTTCTTCAGCAGGGCCGGGGTGGCCTGGCCGTCGGCCGTGAGGCCCACGCTGACGGGCATGAGCTTCTGGGACACGGGCTTGTCCGCCGCCTTGGCGGCCACCTGGCTCACGTGCACCGCCAGGCGGCGGGGAGAGGCATAAGGCGTGACGACGCTGTCGGACTCCGCCAGGCCCTGGGCCTTGAGGGATTCGAACAGGGTGGCGGCGAAGACCTCGCCCAGCTTCTTCAGGGCCTTGGGGGGCAATTCCTCGACGAAGAGTTCCACCAGCAGGTTACGGGCGTTCATGCGGCCTTCTCCATCTTGGCCAGCACCTCATCGGCCCAGGGTCGGGGTGCCATGGGGAAGCCCAGGCGGGCCCGGGAGTCCAGGTAGCTCTGGGCCACGCTGCGGGCCAGGTTGCGGATGCGGCCGATATAGGCGGCTCGCTCGGTGACGGAGATGGCGCCCCGGGCATCCAGCAGGTTGAAGGTGTGGGCGGCCTTCAACACCTGTTCATAGGCCGGCAGGGCCAGCTGGCTGTCCATGAGGTGCCGGGCCTGTTTCTCGTGGGCGTTGAAGGCGGTGAGCAGGAATTCCACGTCGCTGTGCTCGAAGTTGTAGGTGGACTGCTCCACCTCGTTCTGGTGGAAGACGTCGCCGTAGCTCACCCCCGGGGCGTACTCCAGGTCGAACACGTTCTCCACCCCTTGCAGGTACATGGCCAGGCGCTCCAGGCCGTAGGTGATCTCGCCGGTGATCGGCTTGCAGTCGATGCCGCCGACCTGCTGGAAATAGGTGAACTGGGTGACTTCCATGCCGTTCAGCCACACCTCCC
>CAZREY010000197.1:0-5357 GCA_964599015.1 uncultured Thiobacillus sp. | reverse complement strand
CGTTGTCCAGGCCAATCTTGATCCGCAGGCTCTCGTCCGCAACCCGCTTCGTCTCCGCCACGTCGAAGCCCATCTTGGTCTGCATGGAGCGCAGGGCATTGAGCACCTTGCCCACCTCGTCCTCGTGCTCCACGGTGATCTCGTTGTCGTAGCGGCCGCCGGCGATGCTGTTGAACACCTCCACGGCCCGGTCCAGGGGCCGGGTAAGAGCGCGCATGATGAGCAGCCCCAGCCAGGCGGCCAGGGCGACACCCAACACGATGGTGCCGATGGCGGTGTTGCGGATGGTCCCGTAGTTGGCCTCGGCGGCCTCGTACTCAGTCTTGGCGATGGCGCCCTGCAATTCGATCAGCTTGAACAGGGTCTCCCGGGCCTGGGTGAACTTGGGCCCGGCGTCCTTGGCGGCGTTTTCCCTGGCCAGGTCGTTCCTGCCCTCCACGGCATGGGTCAGGGTCACGTTGCGCGACTCCTGGTAAGCCTTCCACTGCGACTCGAAGTTGCCGACCAGTTGCTTCTCATCGTCGGTCAGATAGGTGGCGACATATTTCTTCCAGAGAGTGTCGATCTCGCCATCGAGCTCCCGCGTATCGACCTGCATCTTCTGGGCGACCTCGGTATTGGGGGCGTTGGCGGCCACCACCGCGTTGGTGCGTATCCGGTTGGCCATGTCGATGACGAGCCCCAGGTCCATCAGGGGCACGGTGCGGTCCTCATAGACCGTGCGCAGGCCCTCGTCGGCCTGGTGCAGGCCATACAGGCCGACACCACCGACCAGCAGCAGCAGCGCGGCGGTGAGGCCGATCATGGCGGTCAGGCGGCCCTTGATGCTGATGTTCTTGAACATGTTGAATTTTCCTAAGAGGGTGTTTTTCTCGACGCGGCCGTGGACGACCTTCCAGGTTTTCTCGCCGGCCTTGATGGAGCCATAGATGCGGCTGGCGGCCTCGACCTGCTGGGGAGTGGGCTTGCTGCGCACCGACATGTAGCCGGTGACCTGGCCGCCCTCCCAGATGGGCGTGGCGTTGGCCACCACCCAGTAGTGGTCGCCGTTCTTGCAGCGGTTCTTCACCAGGGCAGTCCAGGGCATGCCGGCGGCGAGGGTGTCCCACAGGTCCTTGAACGCCTCGGGCGGCATGTCCGGATGGCGCACGATGTTGTGGGGTGCGCCGATCAGTTCCTCCTCATTGAAGCCGCTGACCTCGAGGAAGTCCTTGTTGATGTAGGTGATGATGCCGCGCGTGTCGGTTTTCGACACGATCATGTGATCGTCCCGCAGCACGTATTCCTTACCGGTGACCGGCATGTTTACACGCATGTTCTAGTCTCCTTAGGCAACAGCGGCTTCAACCAGGGCCATTTCCTGGCTGGACATGAGGGATTCGATATCCACCACGATGATCATTCGTTCGTCCAGGGTGCCCAGACCCAGGATGTACTTGGTGTCCAGGATGGAACCGAACTCGGGGGCGGGGCGCAGGTTCTCGGAATTCAGCTGGATCACGTCCGAGACGCCGTCCACGACGATGCCCATGACCCGCTTGCCGATGTTCAGGATGATCACCACCGTGAACTGGTCGTAGGTGGGTTCGCCCAGCTTGAACTTGATGCGCAGGTCCACGATGGGGACGATGACGCCGCGCAGGTTGATGACCCCCTTGATGAAGGGAGGTGCGTTGGCGATCTTGGTCACCGCGTCGTAGCCGCGTATCTCCTGCACCTTGAGGATGTCCATGCCGTATTCCTCCTCACCCAGCGTGAAGGTGAGGTACTCCCCCGAGGCGGCGACACCTGAACTTTCCATGTTTTCCATTGCTCGACTCCTCGCGCGGCGGCCCGATGCCGCCGCTACCATAAGGTCCTACGCGGCCATGCGGCCTTCATTGCCTTCCGGGCTCGGCCGGTTGGCGCTGCTGAGTCCCATGCGGATCACGCCCGACACGTCCAGGATCATGGCCACGTTGCCGTCGCCCATGATGGTGGCCCCCGAAAAGCCGGCCACCCGGCGGTAATTGGCCTCCAGGGACTTGATGACCACCTGGTGCTGGCCCAGCAGTTCGTCCACGAACAGGGCGGCCTTGCCCTCCTCGCCCTCCACCACCATGACGATGCCCTGGGTGATGTCCCCCACGCCGGACAGGCCGAACACCTCGCTCAGGGAGACGAAGGGCAGGTACTCGCCGCGGATGTGCACCATGCGGCTGTCGCCCGCCATGGTGCGGATATCCGCCTCGGTGGGCTGCAGGGATTCGACGATGGCGGTCAGGGGCACGATGAAGGTCTCGCCCCCCACGCCCACGGACATGCCGTCCAGGATGGCCAGGGTCAGGGGCAGGCGGATGATGGTGCGGGTGCCGAAGCCGGGGGAGGACTCCAGTTCCACCTTGCCGCCCAGGCCCTCGATGTTGCGCTTCACCACGTCCATGCCCACGCCCCGGCCGGACACGTCGGTGACCTGGTCGGCGGTGGAAAAGCCGGGCGCGAAGATGAGCTGCCACACTTCGTGGTCGGTCATGCCGTCGCTCACGGCCAGGCCCTTTTCCTTGGCCTTGGCCAGGATACGCTCCCGGTTCAGGCCACCGCCGTCGTCGATCACCTCGATGACCACGTTGCCGCCCTGGTGGCTGGCCTTCAGCGTCAGGGTCCCCTTGGGGCTTTTGCCTGCGGCCACCCGTTTTTCCGGGGTTTCGATGCCGTGGTCCAGGCTGTTGCGCACCAGGTGGGTCATGGGGTCGGTGATCTTCTCGATCAGGCCCTTGTCCAGTTCGGTGTTGTCGCCGATGGTCTTCATCTCCACCTGCTTGTTCAGCTTGCCCGCCAGATCCCGCACCACCCTGGGGAAGCGTGAGAACACCATGCTCATGGGCAGCATGCGGATGGACATGACGGATTCCTGCAGGTCCCGGGTATTGCGGGACAGCAGGTCGATGCCGGACAGCAGTTTTTCGGCGGCAACGGGATCGAAAGTGCTGACGGCCTCCGCCAGCATGGCCTGGGTGATGACCAGTTCCCCCACCAGGTTGATGAGCTGGTCCACCTTTTCCACGGAGACGCGGATGCTGCTGTCCGCGGCCGCCACGGTGGTGACGGTCTTGTCGTTGTCGCGACGGCCGGCCTTGGCGGTCTCCACGCCCGGCTGATCGGTGATGCGGCGGCCCGGGGACTTGGCGGGGGGGGGCTCATTGGCCGCATCGCCGGCGACGGCCGCCGCCACCCGCTGGGACCCCGGCGCGCCATCGAACAGCCCCAGCCCGCCGGGCGCGTTCACATATAGCCCATACCCCGGCCCCTCGATGACGGCGGGCGCATCCCCGGCCGCCACGGCGCGATCGCTCAGGTGTTCCGGCTTGCCGGGGGCGTCCTCGAACAGGCCGAAGGCGCCGTCGGTATCCTTCTCCTCCCGCACGCCCCCGGCATCGGCGTCCTGGGCACTCGCCGCGACGGGCGCCTCGTCGGTGAAAAAGCCATAGGCCGCGTCTTCCGGCTGGGCTTGCGCCTCTCTGGAAGGCCCCTCGTCAAAGAAGCCGTAGCCGGCATCATCGGCCGCGGGCGTGCCCGGCACATCGTCGAAGAAGCCGAAGGCCTCCTCCTCGGCCGCGCCGGGCGTGAGTTCCAGGGCATCGGCGGCCACATGGAAGGAAAGCGCATCGCGGATGTCGGCATCGCTCTTCAGGGTGGTGAGGGTAGCGACGAGACGTGGGTCCGTCCCATGGGGCCGGTGCTTGATATCCAGGGCGGCGATTTCCGCCAGGGCCGCCAGCAGGTTCTCCACCGCTGCGGCATCGGCCGCCACCTCTCCGGGCAAGGCACAGCGCAAGGTGAGCCTGCGCGCCTCCGCGGCCCCGTGGGCTTCCCCCGCATCGCCCATTTCCACCGCTGGCGCGTCTCCGGTGGCCAGTTGATTCAGTTGCTCACAGACGTCCCTGATCTGTTCTTCATCCGCCTCGGGGCCGCCCTGGTGGTGTTCCAGCTGGGCCCGCAACACATCGCCCGCCGCCAGAAACGCGTCCACCATTTCCGGCCTGAGCGCCAGTTCCTCCTTGCGCAGACGATCCAGGAGGGTTTCCAGGACATGGGTCACTTCCGTCATGTCGGTGAACCCGAAGGTGCCGCTCCCGCCCTTGATGGAATGGGCGGCCCGGAAGATGGCGTTCAAATCCTCCAGGGAAGGGTTTTCCACATCCAGATCGAGCAGCATGCTCTCCATGTTCGCCAGATGTTCCGAGGCCTCCTCGAAGAACACCTGGTAGAACTGGCTCATGTCAATGGACATAGACTTCTCGCGTCGTGTGGCCTGGGCCCGCAGCCTGGAGACTGTCGAAGGAGCGCGCCCGTGGCGCGCGCCCTTCAGCAGCGTTTCGGCACGCGCCTCCCGCCTGGTTAGCCGATAACTTTCTTGACCACTTCCAGCAGCTTCTGGGGGTCGAAAGGCTTCACCAACCACCCCGTGGCACCCGCGGCCTTGCCCGCGGCCTTCATGGCATCGGAGGACTCCGTGGTCAGCATGAGGATGGGGATCGACCGGTACTGGGGCAGCCCCCGCAAGGACTTGATCAGGGTCAGTCCATCCATCTTCGGCATGTTCTGATCGGTCAGGACCAGATTGGCCGATTTGCTCTTGGCCTTGTTCAGGCCGTCCTCTCCGTCCACCGCCTCCACCACTTCATAGCCCGCGCTCTTGAGGGTAAAGGCCACCATCTGCCGGATGGAGGCTGAATCATCAACGGTTAGTACGACTTTCCCCATGTGAAACCTCTTCGGTACGTGATCGGAACGACTTCCTAGAACAACTCGACTTCTCCGGAATTCATGCTTTCCTGCTTCACCGGATTCAGATGCATGCGATCCACTTCCGCCAGGGCATGCAGATGCTGCCTGGCCAGGGCCAGACCCTTGGCCACGTCGTCCGCGCCGGCGAAGGCCGCGGCGGATTCCTGCACCGCACCGAGCAAAGCCGCGATGCCGACCTGGGCATGGCTGATCAACTGGCTGGTCATGTCCTGGAACTGCAGGGCGGTGACCGCGGTATTCACTTCCAGGCTCACCTGGCCGGCATGCTCGTCGATGGACTTGACCGCCTTCTCCATCTCGCCGTTGATGCGCTCGATCCGGCTCATGGTGTCCTGCACCTGCTTCTTGGAGGTCAGGGCATAGTTCATGTCCATGGAGGCCACGGCGTAGATGGACTCGTGGGCGCTGACCAGGGAAGTGTCCACGCTGTCCATGTGGCCGCGAATCTGGCTCGAGAACAGGTTCGTACGTTGCGACAGGGCCCGCACTTCGTCCGCCACCACGGCGAAGCCCCGGCCGGCCTCTCCGGCCCGGGCGGCCTCGATGGCCGCGTTCAGGGCCAGCAGGTT
>CAZREY010000196.1:0-5442 GCA_964599015.1 uncultured Thiobacillus sp. | reverse complement strand
TCCACTTCTTGATGTAGCGGGCGACGGTGGCGCCGCCGAACCCGGCACCCACCACCACGATCTTTGGGCCCTTGCCGCCGGCGCTGGCGCCAGTGGTGGCGCAACCGGTCAGACTGCCCAGGGAAACGGCACCCGCGGCACCCGCGGAAGCCTTCAGGAAATCGCGACGATCAAAACTCATGTTGTTTCTCCTCTATGCCGCTGGGTCAGGGTTTGATAGCGGCGAAGTACTTGGCCATGGCCTCGTATTCCGCGTCGGTATAGCCATTGGCGTGCTTGGCCATCACGGTGGCGGGACGGGAGCCGTCGCGGAAGGCCTTCATCTGGTCCACGAAGTACTTGGCTTCCAGGCCGGCCAGGCTGGGGATGGCGCCCGAGCTGCGGCCATCGGTACCGTGGCAGTAGGAACAGTTCGCGGCCATGAAACGGGCACGCGTATCGGCGGCCTGGGCCGAGAAGGCGACGCCCATCGCGCCTGCGACGAGCAGGCCGACAGCAAGGGTTTTTTTCTCCATCACATCCTCCAGAAAAGAAGAAACGGCGGTTTTCCGCCAGCCGAAAATGAACTTGATTGACGTCAAGTTCTTGGTACGGTCGTTGGATGTTTGCATGGGTGTTTTTAACCAGTCAACAAGCAAACTCTAATATTGGCGCGGGTTTCCGCTAGGTTTTGGCCCCCAGGGCCCGTGCCCTCTGGAGTGTGTTTTCCAGGTCCGCTTGTTCCGCGGCCTGGTTCCAGTTTTCCTCCAGCCAGCCCGCCAGATGGCCTTGCACCAAATCCGTCAGGGCATTGATCCACATGGGGCGGTCGTTTAGGGCTGGGATGTAGTGGTATTCCTTGCCGCCGGCCTTGAGGAAGTCCGCCTTGCCTTCCATGCCGATTTCCTCCAGGGTCTCCAGGCAATCCGCCACGAAACCTGGGCAGACCACGTCCACGCGGCGGGTGCCGGTGTGGCCCAGTTTCTCCAGGGTGGGGGCGGTGTAGGGCTGGAGCCATTCCGCGCGGCCGAAGCGGGACTGGAAGGTGACCCGGTACTGGTCCGGTCCCAGGCCCAGGGACTCTGCCAGCAGTCGCCCCGTCTTCTGGCATTCGCAGTGGTAGGGGTCCCCCAGGTCCAGGCTGCGGCGGGGCACGCCGTGGAAACTCATCACCAGCACGTCGGGCCGGCCCCGCTCCGCCCAGAACATCTCAATGCTCTGGCGCAGGGCCTGAATGTAGCCGGGGTCGTCGTGGAAGTTGCGGATGGTGCGGATTTCAGGCGGGTTGCGGGTGTGCAGCAGGGTATCCCACACCGCGTCCAGGGCAGAGCCGGTGCTGCTGGCGGCATATTGGGGGTAAAGCGGCACCACCAGCAGGCGATCCACCCCCTGGGCCTTCAGGGCGGCGATCTTGCTGGCCACGCCGGGCTGCCCGTAGCGCATGGCGTAGTCCACCAGCACGGGCTGGCGCACCCGCTCACCCAGGTGTCCCTTGAGGAGGATGGCCAGGCGTTCCGTGAACACCTTCAGGGGGGAGCCTTCCGGGCGCCATATGGAGGCGTATTTCTGCGCCGACTTGGCGGGACGGGTGTTGAGGATGATGCCGTTGAGGATGAGCCACCAGATGGGGCGGGGAATCTCCACCACCCGCCGGTCCCACAGGAACTCCTTGAGATAGGACTTCAGGGCCTGGGCCGTGGGGGCCTCGGGGGTGCCCAGGTTGATGAGCAGCACGCCGATGCGGGCGGGGCGGTCGTGCTTGTGGGGGGGTTCGGGCAGGTAGAAGGCCATGGCGGATTCGTCAGGGTTAGCGTTTGAGTCCCAGGATGACCACACCGGCGGCCACCAGGCCGATGCCCAGCCATTCCCGCAGGTTGGGGCGTTCCCCCAGGAAGATGACGGCGAAGATGGCCACCAGCACCAGGCTCAGCTTGTCGATGGGGGCCACCTTGGAGGCCTCGCCCATCTGCAGGGCCCGGAAGTAGCTCACCCAGGAGGCCCCCGTGGCCAGGGCGGACAGGGACAGGAAAACCCAGGTGTGGGCGGACAGGGACAGGGGGTTGCTCCACTTGCCCGTGGCCATGACGAAGGCCGCCAGCACCAGCAGGATGATGAAGGTCCGGATCAGGGTGGCCAGGTCCGAGTCCACCCCCTGCAGGCCCAGCTTGGCGAAGATGGCGGTCATGGCCGCGAACACGGCGGAAAGCAACGCCCAGTGGAACCAGGTCAGTCCGCTGTCCATGGCGACTGCTTTCAGAGGCCCAGGATGCGCAGGTCCGGCCGGCCGCCGACCAGGGGCGGGCACCAGAAGTAGGCCCCGGTGATGGGTTTGGTGAAGCGGAACAGGGCGTCGACGATGCCGTCCTCCTGGCCTGTCATGCGCTTCAACTGGGCCTCGTAGGCATAAGCGTCGCGGCCGAAGGCCAGGAACACCAGGCCGGACCGGCCGCAGTCCGACCAGGGCATGGAGCGCCGCACCACAAAAGCCTCCGGATCGAAGCTCTCCTGGGCCGTGCGCTTCACGTGGGCGCTTTCCGGGGCTTCCTCGATCTCCTCATTGTCGGCTCTGCGCCGGCCGAAGGTGTCGTCCTGCTCCTGGGCGGGCATGGCCTCGAAGCGGTCCAGATCATGGGTCCACTGCTGCAGGGCGGCGATGCTGCCGCCGTCCAGGCCGGCTCCCTGCCCGGCGGCGAAGGCGGCGGCGATGGCCGCCTCGTCCTGGGGGTTCTCCGTGCCGTCCTCATAGCCGGTCAGGTCCAGGCAGTTCTCGTAGCGGAAGGACTCCAGATCCTGGGCCGGGGTGAAGGCGGGGGCCAGCAGGTGGGCGATATGGCGGGCCCGGTGCAGGAGGGTGCCCCGGTCATCGCCCCGCAGCCAGCACCACAGGGCCGTGGGGGTGGCCGGTATGTCCACTTCGGCGGATCGGAAGGCGGGAAAGTCATGCAGTCCGGGAACACTGCGGCCCAGGGCCGCGACCAGGGGCAGGCCGATGCCGAGAACGGTGCTGTCCCCATCCGCGTCCGCCGCCAGGCGTTGCAGGGCGGCGCCATAGTCCACGGGGGAAAGACCGGGGGCCAGGTTGAATTGCAGGTGCCGGGCGGCGGCGGGGATGGGGGCGAGGATGCCGGACTGGAACGGGGTCACGCGATCTCCATGCGGTGGGGCGAAGGCCCAAGACTACCCCAAACCCTCTCAAGAAAACGATGGGCCGCCCCGAGTTTTCTTGACCCCCGCGGGGGGCGGACCGGGCATGGCCCGGCCCTGGAGCGCTCAGTGGTAGGACAGGGCGTTGGACAGCAGCCGGGCGGTGATGTCGACGATGGGAATGACCCGCTCGTAGGCCATGCGGGTGGGGCCGATGACCCCCAGGGTGCCCACCACCTCGCCGTTTACCTCATAGGGGGCGGCGATGACGCTGCACTCGTCCAGGGGCGTGACCCGGGATTCGGCGCCGATGAAGATCTGCACGCCGTTGGCGGCATGGCCCACGTCCATGAGCTGCATGAGTTCGGTCTTCTGCTCGAACAGGCCGAACAGCTCCCGCAGCCGGGTCATGTTGGTGGACAGCTCCGGGGCCTGGAGCAGGTTGCGCTCCCCCGCCAGGACGTATTCCTTGCCCGCACCGCTGAAGGCCTCGGTGCCGGCATCCACCACCGCCTCCATGAGGCGGCTGATGTCCGACTTCAGTTCCGCCAGTTCCCGGGCCAGGCGGGGCTGCACGTCCTCGAAGGAATGGCCGGCGAAGTGCTGGTTGAAATAGTTGGCGGCCCGGGTGAGCTGGCCGGGGGTGAAGGGCTTGTCCGTGAGCAGCACCCGGTTCTGCACCTCGCCGTCCTGGGTCACCATGATGAGCAGGATGCGCTTTTCCGACAGGGCCAGGAACTCGATCTGGCGCAGGGACTGGTTGCGCCGCTTGGGGGTCATGACCACGCCGGCATAGGCGGTCAGTTCCGCCAGCAGGTGGGAAGCCGTGGTCACCAGGCGCTGGGGGTCGTCCGGTGCCAGGGTGGATTCGATCTGGCGCACCTCGCCCCGGGCCAGGGGTTTCACCGTGAGCAGGCTGTCCACGAAGAGGCGGTAGCCCTTGGGGGTGGGGATGCGCCCGGCGGAGGTGTGGGGGCTGACGATGAAGCCGCCTTCCTCCAGGTCCGCCATGATGTTGCGGATGGAGGCCGGGGACAGGTTCAGCTCCGTGTGCTTGGACAGGGTGCGGGAACCCACGGGCTGGCCATCCTCGATATAGCGTTCCACGAGGTGTTTGAGGAGGATGCGGGCGCGGTCGTTGAGCATGATGGGGGCCGGGCGGAGGATAGCTATAATTTCACGCCATGAAACCTGATTTCAAGACGATCGCCCTGGTGGGCAAGTACAACAGCCCGGCCAGCGCTTCCTCCCTGTCCCGGCTGGCGGACTTCCTCCAGGCCAAGGGCCACACGGTGCTGGTGACCTGCCACATCGCCGAGACCTGCGCCATGGCGGGTTTCCAGACCCGCACCCTGAACGAGATCGGCCAGGAAGCGGACCTGGCCATCGTCATGGGGGGCGACGGCACCATCCTGAACATCGCCCGCACCCTGGTGGACTCCGGCATTCCCCTCATCGGCATCAACCAGGGCCGCCTGGGCTTCCTGGCGGACGTCTCCCTGGACACCATGTTCTCCACCCTGGACGAGATGCTGGCGGGGGAATACGTGGCCGAGGACCGCATCATGCTGGAGGCCAGCGTGGAACGGGCGGACGACGTGCTCATCGCCGCCTATGCCTTCAACGACGTGGTGGTGAGCAAGAGCACCCTGGGCCGGCTCATCGAGTTCGAGGTCTACATCGACAACCAGTTCGTCTACAGCCAGCGGGCGGACGGCCTGGTGGTGTCCTCGCCCACGGGCTCCACGGCCTACGCCCTGTCCTCAGGGGGGCCCATCCTGCATCCCACCCTGGAGGCGGTGGCCCTGGTGCCCATCTGCCCCCACACCCTGTCGGCCCGGCCCATCGCCGTCAACAGCCATTCTGAAATCGAGATCAACCTGATCCACGCCGCCGACGCCCGGGTCCACTTCGACGGCCAGCGCCATGCGGATCTGCTCATCGGCGACCGGGTGGTGATCCGCCGCGCCAGGAACACCGTGCGCCTGCTGCATCCCGAGGGCCACAACTACTACGACACCCTGCGGCAGAAGCTGCATTGGGGGGAAAAGCTTTGAAGGTAGGAGCGCCGCTCGCGGCGCGAACCGTCCCCAAGCTATCCAGGAGTTCGGCCCGCTAGCGGGCCTCCTACCATGCTGCTGTCCCTGACCCTCGCGGATTTCGTCCTGGTGGATCGGCTGGGCCTGGATTTCCATCCCGGCTTTTCCGTGCTCACCGGCGAGACCGGTGCCGGCAAGTCCATCCTGCTGGATGCCCTGGCCCTGGTGCTGGGTGAGCGGGCCGACACGGGCGTGGTGCGGGCCGGTACCGAGCGGGCCG
>CAZREY010000195.1:0-5447 GCA_964599015.1 uncultured Thiobacillus sp. | reverse complement strand
GCATCGGCGCCGCCATGATCGGCTGGTACGGCACCGCCATGCTCTGCTACGTCACCCCCAAGGAACACCTGGGCCTGCCGGACAAGGACGACGTGAAGGAAGGCATCATCACCTACAAGCTGGCCGCCCACGCCGCCGACCTGGCCAAGGGCCACCCCGGCGCCCAGATCCGCGACAACGCCCTGTCCAAGGCCCGCTTCGAATTCCGCTGGGACGACCAGTTCAACCTGGGCCTGGACCCGGACAAGGCCCGGGAATTCCACGACGAGACCCTGCCCAAGGAATCCGCCAAGGTGGCCCACTTCTGCTCCATGTGCGGCCCCCACTTCTGCTCCATGAAGATCACCCAGGACGTGCGGGACTACGCCGCCAGCCACGGCTTCAAGGAAGGCGAAGCACTGGAGAAGGGGATGGAGGAGAAGGCGGTGGAGTTCGTGAAGCAGGGGGCGGAGGTGTATCGAAAAGTCTGACTCTTTCATTTTCTGACCAAGAGGAACGGGCTACATATGTAGCCCGTTCCTTTGTGGGATACGTGTCCAGACACAACCATTTGACTGCCTTGCCAAAAAAGACGACGAACAAAAATACAGATATCACCCTGTAAATTATCTTTACAAAACATGTTTTGTAAAAACAGGATACATAAGCTAGGCTGTTAACAGCAATTACAGTCTGTAATTTGTATTACCACAGGTCTCGCGCATGGAGCCAATGTGATTTATCCAATCAAGACACTCAGCCAGCTCCCTCTGGTACTAAAGGGCTTTCGCAAGGAAAAGGGCCTGACTCAGGCAGCCATGGCGGAGAAATTGGGCATCACCCAGCAGAGTTATGCCCACTTTGAAGCCAATCCCGCGACCGCGACCCTCGAGAGGCTTTTCGTGGTGCTGCGTCTACTGGATGTGGAAATTTCACTGGATCAGATTGGGTATGCCGACAACCAGGCGGCCAAGCCCTCTCCCAAGCCTGGCAGCTCGATTGCCACCAGGCAGGCCAAACCAGCGGCGGCCGCCAAAGCAAGCAAGCTTTCCGCACCGGCCAGGAAAAAAGAAAGCTGGTGAACATGGGGCGCCGCGCAAAGACACAGAGGCTGGACATCTGGATGAATGGCATCCCGGTCGGCTACTGGGAAACCACCCGACAAGGTGAACGGCTCGGCTATTTCGACGAATGGCTTGCGGACGAGCAGTCCCGCCCCTTGTCCTTGTCGCTTCCGTTCCTGCCGGGCAATGCCGCCTACCGAGGGCAGATCGTCAACGACTATTTCGACAACCTGCTGCCCGACAACGACGTCATCCGCCGCCGTCTTGCCCAGCGCCACCAGACCGGGGGCACGGATGCTTTTCGCCTGCTGGCGAAACTGGGCAGGGACTGCGTGGGTGCGATACAGCTCCTGCCCGAAGATGAAGCACCTACCGATATCTATGAAATCCGTGGCGAGGCGCTGGATACGGCGGGTGTCGCCCGACAACTGCGCAACACCACGTCGGCCCAGGCGTTGGGACAGCATGATCACGACGGGGACCCGAGGCTCTCCATCGCGGGCGCCCAGGAAAAAACCGCCCTGTTGCGCCACGGTGGCCAGTGGCTGCTGCCCCATGGCAGCACGCCGACGACACACATCTTCAAATTGCCCCTGGGCTTGGTCGGCCATATGCAGGCCGACATGCGCACTTCGGTGGAGAACGAATGGTTGTGTTCGAAAATCATGGCGGCTTACGGCATACCCATCGCCCCATGCGAAATCGCGCATTTCGAGGATCAGAAGACCCTGATCGTGGAACGATTCGACCGTACCCCGTCCAGTGATGGAAGCTGGATCGTTCGCCTGCCCCAGGAAGACATGTGCCAGGCAACGGGCACATCGCCACTCCTCAAATATCAGGCAGACGGTGGCCCGGGCATTGCCCGGATCATGGAATTGCTGCTGGGCTCGAACAATGCCGAGCAGGACAGGAGGACCTTCTTCAAGACCCAGATCATCTTCTGGGTGCTGGCCGCCACCGATGGCCACGGCAAAAACTTCAGCATAGCTCTCCTTCCCGGCGGCCACTACCGCGCCACACCCATCTATGACGTGTTATCCGCCCATCCTGTCATCGGTACGGGAAGAAACCAGATTTCTCCGCAAAAGGCCAAACTTGCCATGGCAGTCAGGGGAAACAGCAATCACTACCTGATCGACAAAATCCAGCGACGGCATTGGATCGCCCAGGCGAAACAAGTCGGGCTCGGATCTGCGATGGCCGCGCAATTGGTTGGGGAGGTGGTCGAGGCCACGGAAACCGTGATTGGCGAAGTTGAGAAGTTGCTGCCTAACGACTTTCCTATGGATGTGGCTGAGGCGATCTTCAGGGGCATGAGAAAACAGACCACAAAGCTAGCCGCAGCTTAGTGACTACAGTTTTTGTCGTGGCCGTATCGGATCGGACGATGTTCCCCAGATTGCATTGGGGTGGATTTTCCAAGCGCTCAGCTAAAACTCCCCTCTATATAAAAACAACCAGGCTCGAGCGCGGTAGGATCGGCATGGCATCGCCGCCCAGATCTTCACAGCCAATCCAACACCCCCAGGGCAGCCCTTCTGCCGCTGGCGAAACAGGCAGTAAGCAGATAACCCCCGGTGGGGGCCTCCCAATCCAGCATCTCCCCGGCGCAGAACACCCCGGGCAGGGCCTTGAGCATCAGGTTCCCGTCCAGGTCCGCGAATGCCACCCCGCCGGCGCTGCTGATGGCTTCTTCCAGGGGCCGAGGGGCCGTCAGGGCGAGGGGCAGGGCCTTGAGGGTCTCGGCCACCCTGGCGGGGTCTTGCAGGGCCTCTGGGGACAGCACCTCCCGCAGCAACCCGGCCTTCACCCCCTTGAGGCCGAGCCGGCTTTGCAGGTGGCTGGACAGGGAGCGGGCGCCCCGGGGCCGGGCGGTCTCCGTCGCAAGTCGCGCCTGGGGCCAGTCGGGCATCAGGTCCAGATTAATGACAGCCTGGCCTTCGGTGTCGATGGCATCCCGCAGGGGCGCGGAAAAGGCGTAGATGAGGCTGCCTTCCACCCCGGTCTCGGTGATGACGAACTCCCCCTGGCGCCTTGCGTCGCCCCAGGCCAGCACCACCGGCTTCACCGGCTGGCCGGCGTAGCGTTCGCGGAAGTGGGCGCTCCAGCCCACGTCGAAGCCGCAGTTGGCGGGCCGCAAGGGGGCCACGCCCACGCACTGCGCCTCCAGCAGAGGCACCCAGGCGCCGTCGGAACCGAATTTGGACCAGCTGCCGCCCCCCAGCGCCAGGACCAGGGCATCCGCCTGGACGGTCTTCTCCCCATCGGTTGCGGAAAATCGCAGTTGGGTCCGTGACTCGTCCGTCCAGCCCAGCCAGCGGTGGCCCGCATGGATCTGGAGCCCGGCCTGGCGCAGCCGATGCAGCCAGGCCCGCAGCAGGGGCGCGGCCTTCATCTCCCGGGGGAAGACCCGGCCGGAGGTGCCAACGAAGGTCTCCACCCCCAGGTCGGCGGCCCAGGCCCGCAGGTCCGCCGGGCCGAAGGCGGTGAGCATGGGCTCCAGTTCCCCCCGCCGGCCGCCATAACGGCCCAGGAAGTCCGCCAGGGGCTCGGTATGGGTGAGATTGAGGCCGCCCCGGCCCGCCAGCAGGAACTTGCGCCCCAGGGAGGGCATGCGGTCGTAGAGGTCCACGGCCACGCCCCCGGCCAGCAAGGTTTCCGCCGCCATGAGCCCCGCCGGGCCACCGCCGATGACCACGACTCGTTGCTTCATCAGGCAGCCTCCAGCGGGCAGATGGAGGACGTATCAATGGTGACGGAAGGGAGCATGGCATGCATCAGAACAGACGGAGAGGCAGTGATTGTGCGGGCGATCCCGGGACGCCGATAGCCACCCACATTGCCCTGCTTACGAGACATTCACCCTGCACCTGATCCCGCTGCCCTGCATGACCCCTGGCCAAAGTCGGCCTCTTTGCCTACAAACCATAATTCACAGCAAGTCGATCCCAGAATACCCAGATCGAATCACATAGGACGACGCCGAGGAGGTCATGCCATGAAGCGTTTGTTTCCAGCTCTTGCGATATTGCTCACGGGCGTGCCCGCGTCCGCCGTCGACATGGCCGCCATCCCCACCATCGGCATGGAACTGGCCCGGGACCTGACCCAGGGGGCGATCGAGGTGTGCCGGGACCATGGCTGGCAGGTGTCGGTGGTGGTGGTGGGCAAGAGCGGCGACATGCAGGCGGCGCTGCGCGACACCTTCGCGCCCCGCCACACCCTGCCCCTCGCCCAACGCAAGGCGGAGGCGGTGATCCTGTCCGGCGTCTCCACGGCCGAGCTGCGTGCCAACCGCCCGGACGTGGCGGCGGAGTTGGGCAACGTGGACAGCCTGTTGTTGATCGAGGGGGGCGTGCCCATCCGATACGCAGGGGTGGTGATCGGCGCCTTGGGAGTGGCCGGCGCCCCGGGCCCGCGCAACAACGAACGCTGTGCCCTGGCGTCCCTGAGCAAGCACCAGGAGCGCCTCGACTTTCCGGAAGAGTTCTAGGCGTCGTCCGGCCAGGCCTGGCGTTGGGTGGTACCCAGGCTGTTCCTGCCCGCATGGCGGGCCAGGCAGCGTTCCCCTGTTGGCGATGGGGTGGAATTTCCCCGGCGTCGCCCCTAAGTTCCATCCCGTCTACCCTGCTTTCTCGCGTTGCCGGAACGCGGATCACCCCATGTCCACCATCGCCATCCCCTTCGACAACACCTATGTCCGGGACCTGCCCGGTTTCTACGAGCCCTGCCAGCCCGCGGCCGTGCGCTCGCCGGTGCTGCTGTTCTTCAACCGGGGCCTGGCGGAGGAACTGGGGCTGGGCCTGGCGGGCCTGGACGACGAGGCCCTGGCGGCACTGTTCTCCGGCAATGCCCTGCCCGCGGGCGCCCAGCCCATCGCCCAGGCCTACGCGGGGCACCAGTTCGGCCAGTTCAATCCCCAGCTGGGGGACGGGCGGGCCCTGCTGATCGGCGAGGTCATGGACCGCCAGGGCCGACGCCGGGACATGGCCTTCAAGGGCTCCGGGCGCACGCCCTTCTCGCGACGGGGCGACGGCAAGGCGGCGGTGGGGCCCATGCTGCGGGAGGTGCTGATCGGCGAGGCCATGCAGGCCCTGGGCATCCCCACCACCCGGGCCCTGGCGGTGGTGTCCACCGGCGAGCCGGTGTTTCGGGAACGCACCCTGCCGGGCGCCATCCTCACCCGCGTGGCCGGGAGCCACCTGCGGGTGGGCACCTTCCAGTTCTTCGCGGCCCACGGCTCGCCGGAGATGGTGCGGCAGCTGGCCGATTACGCCATCGCCCGCCACTACCCGGAACTGGTGGAAGCGGCCAACCGCTACCTGGCCTTCCTGTCCGCCGTGGCGGAACGCCAGGCGGCGCTCATCGCCCGGTGGATGCACGTGGGCTTCATCCACGGGG
>CAZREY010000194.1:5100-5496 GCA_964599015.1 uncultured Thiobacillus sp. | reverse complement strand
CTCCTCGCCGCCGATGAGGATGCCCCAGGGCACGATGTTGGTGCTGGCGTCCTCGCAGGCGAAATTGCGGTAGCCCCAGTAGTGGCCCACGCCGTTGATGACGCCGGCGGCGAAGAAGGGGATCCAGATCATCTGCACCGCCCAGATGGTGAGGCCGATGGCGCCGAAGAGCAGCACGTCGATGACCAGCATCAGTGACACGCCGACCACCGAATGCCGATACACGTTGCGCTCCATCCAGTCGTCAGGCGTGCCGTGACCATAGCGCTCGAGCGTCTCGGCGTTGCGGGACTCTGCGCGATACAGTTCCGCCCCCTCCAGCAACACCTTCAGGATGCCACGCGTCTGCGGGCTGTGGGGATCCTCTTCCGTCTCGCACTTCGCGTGATGCTTGCG
>CAZREY010000194.1:0-5090 GCA_964599015.1 uncultured Thiobacillus sp. | reverse complement strand
AAAAGCACCACGTCCAGCACCAGCATCAGGACGATGCCCTTGCTGGCGTGGGGGGCGTAGAGCCTGCGCTCCAGCCAGTCGTCTGGGGTGCCGTGGCCGTAGCGTTCCAGGGTCTCGGCGTTTGTCGCCTCGGCCTGGTAGAGTTCGGCGCCTTCCCACAGCACCTTGGCCAGGCCCAGCACCTGGGGACTGTGGGGGTCCTCCGGAGTCTCGCACTTGGCGTGGTGCTTGCGGTGGATGGCGGCCCAGGCCTTGGTGACCATGCCCGTGGTGAGCCATAGCCAGAAGCGGAAGAAGTGGGCGACGACGGGATGCAACTCCAGGGCCCGGTGGGCCTGGCAGCGGTGCAGGAAGATGGTGACGCCGGCGATGGTGACGTGGGTGAGGGCCAGGGCCACCAGCACGTAGCCCCACCAGGGAAGCTGGATCAGGCCGTTCAGGAAGATGCTCATCAAGGACTCGGATTAAAACTTCAAGCCATTACTTTACGCCATGGTGTCAAGCCAGGGGGCGTGGCGATCAGAGGGCGCTTCACGGCCCGGCGGGGATGGTGACCGTGGTGTCGCGGCCCGCGCCCTTTGCGCCGTAAAGGGCCCGGTCGGCCACATCCAGCAGATCCCGGGCGGATTTAAGTTGTTTTGCGTGGGCGCAGGAAATGCCGACGCTGATGGTGACGCCAGGCCCCTCGTTACCGGCAGCAAAAGCGTCGCGGACCGCCTTGTGCAGGGCGTCCGCCAGGAGCTTGGCCGCCAGGCAGGGCGTATTGGGCAACAGGATGGCGAATTCCTCGCCGCCGAAGCGGGCGATGTGGTCCCGGGGCCGTCTCAGGGTGGTGCGCATGGCCTGGGCCACTGCCCGCAGGCAATGGTCGCCGGCCAGGTGTCCGTAGGTGTCGTTGTAGTGCTTG
Organism: uncultured Thiobacillus sp.; assembly: GCA_964599015.1. Lineage (GTDB taxonomy): Bacteria > Pseudomonadota > Gammaproteobacteria > Burkholderiales > Thiobacillaceae > PFJX01. The sequence goes on along the minus strand of CAZREY010000194.1, from coordinate 4,183 downwards.
AAGTGATCCAGATCAATCATCAGCAGGGACAGGGGATCGTCGGAACGTTCCATGTTCAGCCACTCCCGCTCCAGGTCCATATCCAGCGCACGGCGGTTGGGCAGGCCGGTCAGGGCGTCCACCAAGCCCAGGTGGGCCATTTCCCGGGCCTGTGCTTCCGCATTCATGCGGTCGTGGCGTTCACGTGCCACCAGGCGATGAAATACAAGACTGAACATGCCCAAGGCCACCAGCAGGCCGGCGGCCTCCTTTCGTATGGCCAGCTGCTCGGCCCGGTGTTGTGCAGGCAAGGCCAGGGCCACCAGGCGCCAGTCGGTGGACGGCACCGCCCGGGTGGCCAGGATAGGGGCTTGGTCGCCGGGATGGCCGGGGTTGGGGATTTCCACCTGAAGGGTGCTGTTCCTTACCAAGGTCAAGCGCAGGCCGGGCAATTCGTGTCCTGCCAGGATGCCGCGGATGCGATCGGGGGCGAAACTGACAAAAAAGATGTGCTCCCCATGCCTGGCCATCACGTCGTAATGGGGCCTGATGGGGAAGGGGTGGATATGCAATCGCTGTTCCGAAGTGCGGGCGAAGGCCCGGATGTTGTCGCGGCATACCTCTCCCACCAGGCCGTCAAACGCCTCCAGCAACACCTTGCCTTCCCGGTCGGCCAGGGTGTGGGCGAAGGCCTCCGGGAAGTACCGTCGTGCCTCCCATGTGAGTTGTGCCTTGGCCTGGTCGGAGGCCGGTGCGACGATGACCGAGTCCAGGGTGGACGCCTGTTTTTGGGTGAACAGGTGCAGAAGGTGGCGCTGTTCCCCCAGGATCCGTTCGATGGCCTGGCTGGCCAGATAGACGGTTTGGCGAGCCGTCTCCACCCGTTCCCGTTCCAGGGATGCATGGCGGAAATAAACATGGGCCACGACGCCCAGTATTCCCAAGACCAACAAGGCGCCCGTGGGTAACCAGAGTTGCCAATGACGGTGGGCACTCACCGGGGCTTGCGCCACGTCTTCCCTTTATTAGGTGTTTCTAATTAAACGATAGTACTAACCTGGCGAGGGCGCAGGTTGCTCGGGGCTAGCGGGATGCCTTGAGGCTGTGGGTGAGGTGCCGGCGCCAGTTGGCGGCATAGGCTTCCGCCAGGAGCGGGTTGCCTTTCAGCACGAGCAGGTTTTCCGCGTTGCGGTATTGGGCGGCGTGCGTGAAGTTGAAGCTGCCGGTGATGAGGACCGCCTGGGGCGTGCCCGCATCCAGCACCAGGACCTTGTTGTGGGCGGCGGCATGGTCCGCGTCGATCCAGACCGGTACGCCCTGCTGGACCAGCCAGCCTACGAGGCTGGTCCGCAGGGTTTCCGCCTGCTGCCGGTCGGCGATGACCGACACCTCCACGCCCCGCTGCTTCGCGGCCACCAGGGCTTCGGCGATGTCCCTGTAGGTGAAGCTGTAGGTCTGCACCAGAATCTGGCGTCGGGCCTGGCGGATGGCATTCACCACCAGGACCCCGGCATCGTCCCCCGGGGTGAAGGCCACCTGGACCTCGCCCCGGGCGGTGAGGGTGAGGGGTTCGGCGGCCTGCGTCGCCGGGCCGCCCAGGAGGATCAGGGCCGCCAGCAGGGCCGGCTTCATGCCGGGGCGCGCTCCAGCACGGCGGCGAAGAAGCCGTCCGTGCCGTGCCGGGCCGGTTCCAGGCGCAGATACTCACCCATCTCCAGGTCGATGCGCTGGCCGGCCAGCACCTCGCCGGAGGGGAGCAGGCGGTATTCGGGATGGGCGGCAAGGAAGGCCGAAACGATGTCCTCGTTTTCCTCCGTCAGCAGGCTGCACGTGGCATAGACCAGGCGGCCGCCGGCCTTCACCAGGCGGCTGGCGGCATCCAGGATGGATTGCTGCTTGGCGATGAGCTCGGCCACGGAGTCGGGGCTCTGGCGCCACTTCAGGTCCGGGTTGCGGCGCAGGGTGCCCAGGCCGGAGCAGGGGGCGTCCACCAGCACCCGGTCGAACTTGCCCGCCAGGCGCTTCACCCTGGCGTCCCGCTCGTTGGTGATGACCTGGGCCTGGACGTTGGACAGGCCGGAACGGGCCAGGCGGGGCTTGAGCTTGGCCAGCCGCTTCTCCGACACGTCGAAGGCATAGAGGCGGCCGGAACTGCGCATCATGGCCCCCAGCAGCAGGGTCTTGCCGCCGGCGCCGGCGCAGAAGTCGCACACCATCTCCCCCCGGCGCGGCGCCAGCAACTGGCCCAGCAACTGGCTGCCCTCGTCCTGGACCTCCAGGCTGCCGTCCAGGAACAGGGGGTGTTTCTGCAGGGCGGGCTTGCCCTGCATGCGCAGGCCCAGGGGGGACCAGGGCGTGGGCGCGGCGGCCAGACCTTCTTTCTCCAGGGCGGCCAGGGCGGCTTCCCGGCTGATCTTGGCCGGATTGATGCGCAGGTCCAGGGGGGCGGGGTTGTTCAGGGCCGCCATCAGTCCGGGCAGGGCTTCGCCATATTGGGCGGCGAGGCGTTCATGCAGCCAGTCCGGCAGGTCCAGGCGCTGGGCCTCGGACAGGGCGCCCAGGTCCGCGGCCTTGATGCCCCGCAGCCATTCCAGCTCGGCCTTGTGCTTGCCCACCAGGGGCTCCAGTTCCCGCAGGTTGTGGCCGCCGAAGCGGGCCAGCCAGGCCAGCACCAGGCGGCGCGGCGTGGGCGTGCGTCCGCTGTCGCCCACGGCCAGGAATTCCAGGGTGCGCAACCGGCGTATGACGCCGTAGACGGTCTCGGCGATGAAGGCCCGTTCGCGGCCTCCCAGCTTGGGATAGTGGCGATAGAAGGCGGAGAGGTGCACGTCCGCCGGACGGGAGAAATCCAGGCAGAGTTCCACCGCCTCGATGGCGTGGGACAAATCTTGGGGTGTCATGGGGCAGAGGCCCGAAATTCGGAATGGACGGGATTATCGCAAACCGGGGCAGCTAATCCGCCAAGGCCTTGCCGGCATCGGTGCGCATGAAGTCGATGAAGCTTTGGGCGGCGGAGGAGAAGCGCTTGCCGGGCCGGTGCACGATGTACCAATGGCGCAGGATGGGGGTGTCCTCCACGTCCAGTACCACCAGGCGGCCCAGCTTCAGTTCCATGTCCAGGGTGTGGCGGGACACCAGGCCCAGGCCCAGGCCCGCCTCCACGGCCCGCTGGATGGCGATGTTGCTGTTCATCTCCATGCCCGGGGTGAGCGTGGCCTTGTGCTCGGCGAAGAAGCGTTCCGTGGCGGCCCGGGTGCCGGAGCCGGGCTCCCGCATGATGAAGGTCTCTCCCTCCAGGCGCGTGGCGGGAATCTTCTTCAGTCTGGCCAAGGGATGGGCGGGGGGGGCGATGATCACCAGGGGGTTGTCCATGAAGGCGTGGGCCTCCAGGTCCAGGTCTGCCGGGGGCTTGCCCATGATCACCAGATCCACGTCGTTGTGGGCCAGGGCGGTGAGCAGTTTTTCCCGGTTGCCCACGTCCAGGCGCACCTTGAGCTGAGGGTGGTGCTGGGAGAAGGCCGCCAGCAGGCGGGGGGCGAAATACTTGGTGGTGCTCACGGCGGATATTTTCAGCTCGCCCCTGTCCAGTCCCTTCATGAGGGCCAGGGCCTCGTCCAGCTCGCTGATCTGCTGGGCCACGTTCTGACAGCAGCGGTAGACCATCTCCCCCGCCTGGGTGAGGAAGATCTTCTTGCCAATCTGCTCGATGAGGGGCAGGCCCGCCATCTCGTCCAGTTGCTTCACCTGCATGGAGACCCCGGGCTGGGACAGGTGCAGTTCCACCGCCGCCCGGGAAAAGGAGCGGTGCCGGGCCACGGCCTCGAAAACCTGGAGCTGACGCAGGGTGGGATGGATCATTGCGGCCTCGCGGAAGGGGTATCAGGGATGACCCATCGATATAAGGGTTTCATTATGCACAGGATAAGAACATCTGAATATTACTTATGAAGGCACGTGCGTATAGTGCGCCCCACTCGCACCGGGGCTTCCCCACTTTTTAGGAGATGAGCAATGGATCAATCCGCACGTTACGCCGACCTGTCCCTCAAGGAAGAGGACCTGATCAAGGGTGGCAAGCACATCCTGGTGGCCTACAAGATGAAGCCCAAGTCCGGCTACGGCTATCTGGAAGTCGCCGCCCACTTCGCCGCCGAGTCCTCCACCGGCACCAACGTTGAAGTGTCCACCACCGACGACTTCACCA
>CAZREY010000193.1:0-5497 GCA_964599015.1 uncultured Thiobacillus sp. | reverse complement strand
GGTTTGCTGGATTGGGAGGAGGGGCTGATTGTGCCTGCCGCACGTTCAATTATGCTCATGTCAACTCCTGCTAGGAGGCCTGAGAGACAAAGACGTAGTACACGATCTGTATGAGATAAGCGCCAATTAATCCTGCGGTCGCCGCACCATATGTCAAATTGATGCGCCGATTGCGTTGACGCATCAAGTCTGTTTCTACCTTGGTAACCATCCCCAGCAGGGGGTGGTCAGTGATGTCACGAAGTTGTCGACGGTTTTCCACCGTAGGCCGCAGTTGCCCCAATACAAAAGCCAAGGCAATCCCGACTCCCAGTCCGCCCAGAGGAACGAGAGACACAAATAAAGGCCGGTTCGGCCAAGCAGGTTTAGAGGGAACCCGTGGCGGATCCACAACCCTAAACTCCACCGTATCGGTTTTACTCTCCACCTCGCTGGAAATGGACGCCGTTTCACGGCGATTCAGGAACTGCGTGTAATTATCCCTAAGCACTCCGTAATCCCGGGTCAACTGGGTATATTCGGCCTCGATTTGAGGTATCCGATCTACCGCCTGCATCAATTCGGTACGTTTTTTCTGTAGTTGCCCGACTCGGGCCCGCAAAGATGCCGCATTGGCATCCGCTTCGGCGATGGCAATGGTCAACTGCTGGTAGATGGGGTTTTGTGCCTTCATGGCTGCAGGCGATTGAGAAGTCTGAACCTGTTTTTGCTCCTGCTTTTTTTGTTCCTCAATGCGCGCGATCAATTGCTTGGTGCGAGCAATCTCCGGATGCAGATCGGTGTAACGCAACCTTAGGTTGTCCAATTGGGTCTGCAACGCAGCAATACGGCCATCCAGCGCGGATGTGGTGGGTGTCACCGGAACGGTAGGCGTCGTAACGGTTTCTTCCTGATTCTCAAGCTGTGCTTCCAACTGCTTCTTGCGGTTGAGAGCCTCCTCCAGATCGAACTTGGCCTGCTCCAGGCTCGCATTCACCGCGCCTACCTTCGCATAATAGTCCCCTCCCTGCCCGGGCAGGGAGCCTACGTTGCGGCGCTTGAAGTCTTCCAGGGCCTTCTCCTTTTCCAGAAGCTTGGCCTCGTAGCTCTTGAGCTGATCATCGATGAACTTCTGGCTCGTAGACAAATCCTTCCGGGTCCCTCCCAGGCTGCTCTCCGTAAAGATGGTGAGCAGGGACTGCACCACCCGCTTGGCCAGGTCGGGATTGGCGTGCTGGAAACCGATTGTGTAAAGGTTTTCGCGATTTGTGCCCTGCATGGAAATGCGCGATTCCAGTTCCTTATACAACTCCTCTTGCTGCTTGGGTGTCTTGGCGCGCAAGTCCAGGTCCGTCATGCGCGCGACTTTTTCAAGATTGGGCCGGCTCATCAGAGTACGGGTCATCAGGGAGACCTGCTGCCCCACGTTGGGCTGTACCGCCAGACCGGAAAGCAATGGCCGCAGGAGAGACTGCGTATCCACGTAGACCCGGGCCTGCGCTTGGTATTGGTTTTCCAGGAGATAGACCCACACCCACCCCACCAAGGAGACGAGCCACGCAACCGCCAATACCAACATGCGCCTGCGCCATACCCCGCGGGCATAACCCAGGACCTGATCAACAGCCTCGTTCATCCCCAAAACTCCCCGTTTACACGCCCTGCCTTGCGAGAATCAGAAAAAGCTTTCCGGGATGATGAGCAAATCGCCTGGCCGCATCTCCACGTTGGCGGAGATATCACCGTCCTTCACCAAGTCTTCAAGTCGGACAGCGAACTGCTGGGGCTTGCCATCGACGATGCGCAGAATGCTGGCCTTGTTGCCCGCCGCGAAATCCGACAACCCGCCCACGGTGATCATCACATCCACAAGAGACATGTTTTCCCGGTAAACCAGGGTCTGGGGCTTGGCGGCCTGCCCCAAGACACGGATTTGCTGGCTGTATGGCCCAACCCCCCCGGCCACGATGACCGTGACCACCGGATCCTGGATGTAGCGCGACAGGATTTTTTCAATTTCACGCGCCAGTTGAGTAGGGGTTTTGCCACTGGCGGGAAGGTCCTCCACCAGATTCATGGTCATCTTACCGTCCGGCCGAATCGGGAAACTGCCGGACACTTCCGGATTCCCCCAGACAAACACATTGACCGAATCCCCTGGGCCCAGCAGATACATCCAATCCGAGGTATCGGTGGATTTGGCCGGAGCCGGCGGATAAATCGGCGCGTTGGAGCAAGCGGCAAGCATGCTCACCAACATCAGAGGCAGCAGATAGCGTTTCATTTTTTGTTCCCCCACTACGATCAATAAGCCGTCGGATTATGCCACAGGGCATTTGTCGGTATTTTTCTTCGGAAACTTTAACCCTGGTCGTTTTCGGAAGCCCTTCAGTGGGCTTTCACTGTTTTATCAGCTGAAGTGCCGAAGAGACTGGTGGATGGATTTGAACCCAATACGGCGAACCACCCCCGCGTCGACCTGCTTGGACTCAGTCCAGCCAGCGAATCAGGTAATAGAGCCGGAACCCCTCCGAAGACCTGGAAGGGCCTGACGCAACGGCGGCGTAGTAATCCGCTTCCGGCCGGGAGGCGGCCCGGGCCTCGGACTCATTGGCGTACTCCGTCACGCATCCCTCCGGAAAGCGTTTGCGCGCTCGCTTGGGGGCGTAGATCACCACATGCCGGGTCTGGACCACGGCCGTCTCGGAGTCGGAAATCAGGCTGGCAATCGCCTCTGCCATGGGCTCTTGCCCTCAGTTCAATTTATTGCCGGGGGGCGAAGCAAACTGGATCGGCTGGGTAGCGGGCGTTTCATCCGCATAATGGGGACGTTCGTTGCGGGACAACCCCAGCGCCTCGGCCAATTCAGCCTCGCGGGCGGAAATCAGGCCCAGGCACATGCGGATATTCTCCACCGTCTCCGGGGACAGCGGACTGGGATTGCCATCCCGTGGCGCTGTGTCCCGCACGATGGAGGTCAGTGTCTTGCGCATGGCACGCATGATTTGTTGCTCCTTGCCCAACTCCGCGTCGCTCATGGCTTGCCCCTGCTAAGAATATTTCAACCGACTCATTGTCCTCGGCAGACGGACGGAGGGTCAACCATACATCGATCAGGGCAATGGATAGGCCTAGGCCGGTAGTTCCGACTTGCGAACCGTTTAAATTGGTCCCCCCACAGGGCACTCAAGTAAAATTCCAGCTTGCCGATATCTGACAGACCAGACATTTTTCTTGGCATCATGAACTGCAAACAGACACTCATCGCCACGGCCCTCGCCTTCGGCTTGACCGGCTGCGCCGCCAACGGTGAACCCAATGACCCGTTGGAGCCCATGAACCGTGGTATCCACAGCTTCAACGAAACCGTAGACAAGGCCGTGATCAAACCCGTGGCCCAGGGTTATGACACGGTGATGCCCGGCTTCGCCAAGACCGGCATACGCAACTTCTTCTCCAACCTGAATGATGTCACCGTCCTCGCCAATGACATCCTCCAGTTGAAATTGGAGCAAGGCACATCCGACTTCCTGCGCCTGACCATCAACAGCACCTTCGGTTTCCTGGGCCTGCTGGACATCGCCTCGGAAATGGGCCTGCGCAAGCACGAAGAGGACTTCGGCCAGACCCTGGGGCGCTGGGGTGTCGGCACCGGCCCCTATCTGGTGCTGCCCTTCCTCGGCCCCAGTGATTTCCGCGACACCGTGGGCTACATGGTGGATACCGAATACACCGACTTGGTCCGCCTTCACGACGACGTCCCCACCCGCAACCCCACCCTGGCCCTGCGTGTGGTGAGCCGTCGCGCCGATTTGCTGGAGGCCAAGGAGGCTGTGGACAAGGCCGCCCTGGACGGCTATGAATTCATGCGCGACTTCTATCTCGAACGCCGCAAGAGTCTGGTCCACGACGGCAAGCCGCCCGAAGAAAAATTCTGATGAGCAAGGCCTTCGTCCGGGAAGACGGCCCGGAGGAAGATGACGAGGAAGCGGGCACGCCACCGCTTCCCGCGGGCGGCAAGAACTACATGACCCCCGTCGGCCATGGACGCATGCAAGCGGAACTCCTCCATCTGGTGAAGACGGAACGGCCCGAGGTGGTCAATGTGGTTTCCTGGGCCGCGGGCAACGGCGACCGTTCCGAGAACGGCGACTACATCTACGGCAAGAAGCGCCTGCGGGAGATCGACCGGCGCATCCGCTTCCTCACCAAGCGCCTGGAGAACTGTGTGGTCGTGGATCCACGCGACCAGGAGAACACGGACTGCGTCTTCTTCGGCGCCACGGTCACCATCGTGGATGAAGATGGTGTTGAGAACACCTACAGCATTGTGGGCATGGATGAGGCCGACCCCGGTCGAGGCCGCATCTCCTGGGTATCCCCCCTTGCACGCGCCCTGATCAAATCCCGCCTCGGCGATATCGTCCGGTTTCAGTCACCGGGCGGCACGCGGGAACTGGAAATCATCGCCATCGAATATCGCGCACTGGATTGAAACCCGTCCCCCACGGGATAACCTCATCCGCTAATATGCCAAAAACACTAGAGGAGAAGACCTGACCATGACCGCCATCCGTGTGCTGCTGGTTGATGACCACCCCCTCCTGCGCCTGGGTGTGCGCCGTTCCATTGAAAACGAAGAAGGTTTTGTCGTGGCCGGCGAATGCGAGGACCTGGCCTCCACCCGGTCCTGGCTGGGAGCCGGCGGCAAGGCGGACGTGGTCATCCTGGACCGCAGCCTGCCCGACGGCGACGGCCTTGAGGTCATGCCGGAACTGAAGGGGGCTGGCATGAAGGTCATCGTCCTCACGGTGGAAGACGGCGACGAGGAGATTCGCGCCGCCATCGACGCCGGCGTTGACGGCTACCTGCTCAAGTCCTCCGACACCGAACAGATCACCCATGCCATCGGCATCGTCCTCCAGGACGCCGGTGCCTTCCCGCCCCAGGTGGTGCAGAAGCTCACCCGCAGCACCGGCGAGGATCCCCTGGCCAAGCTTTCGGCGCGGGAACTGGAGATCGCCGAGTACGTGGCCCAGGGCTACAGCAACAAAGTCATCGGCGCGAAGCTCAACCTGTCCGACAACACCGTGCGCAATCACCTGGCCAACATCATGCAGAAACTGAATTTCCACAACCGGGTTCAGGTCGCGACCCTGGTGTTGCAGCACTTGAAGAAAACCAAGCGAGCGTAATGCCCTCTGCCTTCCCCCATCCTTGCCCCGCCACCGATGGGGAATAGTTCGTGGACTGCCGTCCCGCTTGTGGCGCCTGCTGCATCGCCCCCTCCATCACCACTCCCTTGCCAGGCATGCCCAACGGAAAGCCGGCGGGAGTGCGTTGCGTAAACCTGGACAAGCACCAGCGCTGCCTTCTCTTCGGAACGCCCGAGCGGCCGGGTTTCTGTATAGGCCTGCGTCCCTCCAGGGAAATGTGCGGCGATCGCCGGGAAGCCGCCCTGGGCTGGCTGGGGCGACTGGAGGCCATGACCAGGCCGTAAGAAAGCGGCATCAGGGCA
>CAZREY010000192.1:1919-5543 GCA_964599015.1 uncultured Thiobacillus sp. | reverse complement strand
GCCCCCGAGTGGCCGCTGAGGAACACCAGTTCCCCTTGCTCGATGTTCAGGGAGAGGGAGGACAGGGCCTCATGGCCGCCGGGATAGCGCTTGGTGACATCGCTGATCTCGATCATGCGAACAAGGCGTCCACGAACTCGTCTACCTTGAAGGGTTGCAGGTCTTCCAGGCCCTCGCCCACGCCGATGAAGCGCACGGGCACGGGCTGTTTCTTGGCCAGGGCCGCGATTGCCCCGCCCTTGGCGGTGCCGTCCAGCTTGGTCATCACCAGGCCAGTGAGACCCAGGGCGTCGTCGAAGGCCTTCACCTGCATGAGGGCGTTCTGGCCGATGTTGGCGTCCAGCACCAGGAGCACCTCGTGGGGGGCGCCCGGGTCGGCCTTCTGCAGCACCCGCTTCACCTTCTTGATCTCTTCCATGAGGTGCAGCTGGGTGGGCAGGCGGCCGGCGGTGTCCGCCAGGACGATGTCGATGCCCTTGGCCAGGGCGGACTGCACGGCGTCGTAGATCACCGCCGCCGGATCGCCGGATTGGGACTGGATCACTTCCACGTTGTTGCGCTTGCCCCACTCGGTGAGCTGTTCCCGGGCGGCGGCGCGGAAGGTGTCCCCTGCCGCCAGCAGCACGGAGAGGCCCTGGGCCTGGAAGCGCCGGGCCAGCTTGCCGATTGTGGTGGTCTTGCCGGCGCCGTTGAGGCCCGCCAGCATGATGACGAAGGGCTTGGAGGTGGAGACGTCCAGGGGGGCTTCCAGGGGGGCGAGGAGGGCGGCGAGTTCCGCCTTGAGGGCATCCCGGAGCTGGGTGGCCTCGGTGAGCTTGTCCCGCTTCACCCGGGACCGGAGCCGGAGCAGCAGGTGCTGGGTGGCGTCCACGCCCACGTCGGCGCTGAGCAGGACGGTTTCCAGTTCCTCGAACAGGGTTTCATCGATCTTCGCGCCGACACCGAAGAGGCCGGCGATCTGGCCGGTGAACGCGCTGCGGGTCCGGCTCAGGCCCTGCTTGAGGCGCTGCGCCCAGGAGGCCTTGGGCGCGTCCGCCTGGGCGGGGGGAGTCGGGGATTCCGGCGTGGCGGGTTGGGCGTCGGATTTCGCGCCGGATTTCAAGAAACCAAACACGGGAAGGGCTGTCCGAGGGGGTCACAAGCTGCGTTGAGTATGCGGAAATTCTATCATGCGGCCTCTTTGCGAAAGGTTGGATATGAGTTTGGTTAAGCCGGTACTGCTGCGAGTCGCGATGGCCCTGGGGGTGGCGATGGGCCCTGCCCTGCCAGCCCAGGCTGATGTGACGGAAAAAATCCTGGCCAATGGCATGAAGGTGGTGGTGAAGGTGGACCGGCGCGCGCCGGTGGTGGTCTCCCAGGTCTGGTACCGGGCCGGCAGCATGGATGAGCGCAACGGCACCACGGGCGTGGCCCATGTGCTGGAGCACATGATGTTCAAGGGCACGAACGACGTGCCCGCCGGGGAGTTCTCCAAGCGCATCGCCGCGGCGGGGGGGCGCGAGAACGCTTTCACCTCCCGGGATCACACCGCCTATTTCCAGACCCTGCAGAAAGATCGCCTGGAACTGGCCCTGAAGCTGGAGGCGGACCGCATGGCCAATCTGGTGCTCTCGCCCCAGGAATTCGCCAAGGAAATCGAGGTGGTCAAGGAAGAGCGCCGCCTGCGCACCGAGGACAATGCCCAGGCCAGGCTGTACGAGGCACTCATGGCCAATGCCTTCATGACCCATCCCTACCGGCGCCCGGTGATCGGCTGGATGGACGACCTGCGCCACATGACCGTGGCGGACGCCCGGGAATGGTATGAGCGCTGGTATGCCCCCAACAACGCCACCCTCGTGGTGGCGGGGGATGTGGATCCTGAGCAGACGTTCGCCTGGGCTCAGCGCTATTTCGGGCCCATCGCCAGCCGCCCCATGCCGGCACGCAAGCCCCAGGCGGAGCCGGAGCAGGCGGGAGAGCGGCGGGTGACCGTGAAGGCCCCGGCCAAGCTGCCCGTGGTGGCCCTGGCCTGGCAGGCACCGCGCCTGACCGACCCGCACCAGGAGTGGGAGCCCTATGCCCTGGAAATATTGGCCGGCGTGCTGGACGGCCATGCGTCGGCACGCCTGAACCAGAGCCTGGTGCGGGACAAGCGGCTGGCCACGGAAGTGGGCGCGGGCTACGACCCGGTGTCCCGCGGACCGGCCCTGTTCATGATGGATGCCACCCCGGCGGAGGGACAGAGCGTGGCCGCCGTGGAGGCGGCCTTGAAGGAGGAAATCGCCAGGGTGGCCAGGGAGGGGGTCAGCGGGAAGGAGCTCTCCCGGGTCAAGGCCCAGGTGCTGGCGGCCCAGGTCTACCAGCAGGACTCCCTGTTCTACCAGGCCATGCAGATCGGGGAATGGACCACCGCCGGGCTGGATTACCGGGATCGACAGACCCGCTTCGAGCGCCTGAAGGCGGTCACCCCGGAACAGGTCAAGGCCGTGGCGGGGAAGTTCTTCGTGGATGACCGCCTGTCCGTGGCGATCCTGGACCCCCAGCCCCTGCCGGAGGGAAGCAAGGTACTCAACCGTGGTTTCGCGGGAGGCAGCCATGTTCGCTAAGCAATGGTTCGCCGCTGTGCTGCTGCTCTGGGTCCTGCCGGCCTGGGCGGGACTCGACATCCAGCATTGGGTCACATCCCAGGGGGCCCGGGTGTATTTCGTGGAAAACCACGATTTGCCCATGCTGGATGTGAGCGTGGATTTCGCCGCCGGCAGTGCCCGGGATGTCCGGGACCGTTCCGGGCTCGCCAACCTGACCCGCCACGTCATGACCCTGGGGGCGGGGCCCTATTCCGAAAAGGACATCGCCGAACGGATGGCGGATGTGGGCGCGGTGTTGTCCGGGCGCTTCGACGCGGACCGGGCGGGCTTCCAGTTGCGTACCCTGAGTGGGGAGGCCGAACGCGAGCAGGCCTTCTCCGTGCTGTCCGCCGTGCTTTCCGCGCCCCGTTTCGAGGCGGACATCGTGGCGCGGGAAAAGGCCCGGGTCATCGCCGCCCTGCGGGAGGCGGCCACCAAGCCGGAAACCATCGGCGAGAAAGCCTTCAGCGTCGCCATCTACGGTGAGCACCCCTATGCCCTGCCGGAAGGCGGTGAGCCGGAAACGGTGGCTTCCTTGAGCCGGGAGGACATGGTGGCCTTTTACCAGGCCCATTACCGGGCCCGGGCCATGACCATGGCGCTCATGGGGGATATCAGCCGCCAGGAGGCGGAGCGCCTGGCCGAGCGTTTGGCGGCGGGCCTGCCGCCGGGTGACGCGCCGCCGCCCATCCCGCCCGTCGCCAGGTCGGCCACGGGCAGCGAACGGGTGATCCCCCATCCCGCCACCCAGAGCCACCTGTTCATGGGCCTGCCCGGCATGAAGCGGGAGGACCCCGACTACTTCCCCCTGTACGTGGGCAACTATGTGCTGGGGGGCGGCGGCTTCGATTCCCGCCTCATGGAGGAGGTGCGCCAGAAGAAGGGTCTGGCTTACAGCGCCTACAGCTATTTCGCGCCCATGCAGGAGGCGGGCCCGTTCCAGATGGGCCTGCAGACCCGGCGCGGCAGCACGGACGAGGCCCTGCGCACCGCGCGGGAGGTGCTGGCCCGCTAC